>NZ_JBAUSA010001006.1:0-6337 GCF_049581465.1 Caballeronia sp.
CTCAATCCTAGCCCCACACTCGCCGCGAGCAGCACCCCCTCCGCCCTCGCCGCACACTCACCGCTAGCAATGCCGCCCGAACCTCCTCCGCCCAACACTGCCCCCAAACCGCCAGCGCACAGCACCCCCCAAACCCTTCCCCAAAGCGCCAGCGCGCAGCACTACTTCTTCCCCGAATGCGCTCCGCGCCTAAAGACCATCCACCGTGGTGATTTAAACCGCACAATACTCGCGTAGAGCCAAACGTAAGTAAAAACAAACACCACGACAAAGCAAAACAAATGCACCGTATGGCGCCAAAACAGCGTAGCGGGAATCACAGCAACCAAACACAGCAACCAGAGATACGGCGAAGTAAGAGAATTTCGGCGCGTAATTTCACGCGCATTCTGCGCACCCACGGCCCATCTCATCAGCCGCTTATAAACCAGCATATGCAGATGAACCCCATCCGGGATCCCCGGCGAAATTCCGCGAATAAATTTCTTCCGATAAATCGAAAAGCAAGTCTCGAATATCGGATACATAAACAGCAAAACCGGAAACCAGGCGGAAACATCGCGATTGCGCATCACGAGCGCAATGGATAATTCGCCCAGCATGAACCCGATAAAATACGCCCCGCCATCGCCGAGGAAAATAAGCCCGGCCGGAAAATTCCAGATAAAGAATCCAATCACCGCGCCCATCATGATCAGGGAAGCGGACAGCACCACCGGATCGGAAACCTGAAATGCGACATAAGCAAGCGAAGCAAACATCATCACGGCGACCATGGACGCGAGGCCGTTAAATCCGTCGATGATATTGATCGCGTTGGCAAGCGCCGCGACAGCAACAACAGTCACGAGACAGGAAATAACGCCATAGGTCAGCAGAAAATCCAGTGGCGGAACGCTGATCCGCGTAACGGCGATGCCAAGCAAAAAATAAGCGCAAACAGCCGCTGCCATCGTGCAAACCAGCCGCACAACGGGCGTGACCCGCTTGGTCAGGTCCTCAAGAAGACCGGACAAAAACGCGGGCATTCCGCAAGCGACAATCGCCAGGATCCCATTCGACACAGCCGGGTAACTCCATCGCAACTCGGTCGCCGACACCACCAGTCCAATCAGAATTCCAACGCCCCGAATCCGAGGCACGGGCCGCGCATGAAACTTCTGTACGCCGATGAGATCGGTATCGCCGAGAATGCCTTCGTGCAAATGCGCAAACCGCACGACAAACAGCGTGATGGCCAGTGAGACGAGAAAAGCGAGCGCAAAGCTGAGCATGAAAAATAATCACTGAAAAAAGGACGCTTCTAAAAGCGTCCCTCAAGCCGAAAAATTCAGGCAAAACCACGAGGATTTTGCGACTGCCAGCGCCAATGATCGGCGCACATCCTTTCAATACCATGTTCCGCACGCCAGCCAAGCAATTTCGCCGCAGCTGCAGGGTCGGCGTAACACTCGGCGATATCCCCGGGGCGGCGTCCCACGAGCTCATAGGGAACCGGCTTGCCCGAAGCCGCTTCGAAGGCCTTGACCACGTCGAGCACGCTATAACCCTGACCGGTTCCCAGATTCACCACAAAGCTGCTGTCGAGCGATTCGAGTGCATCGATGGCCGCAATGTGGCCGCGCGCCAGATCCACCACGTGAATGTAGTCGCGCACACCGGTGCCGTCAGGAGTGGCATAGTCGCTGCCGAAAATACGCAAACGCTCCAGCTTGCCCACGGCAACCTGCGCCACATAAGGCATCAGATTGTTCGGCACGCCCGCCGGATCCTCACCGATCAAGCCACTTTCATGCGCGCCAACCGGGTTGAAATAGCGCAATGTGGCGACCCGCCAGGCTGGATCGGAAATTTCCAGGTCGCGCAAAACCTGCTCGGCAATGAGCTTTGACTGGCCGTACGGGTTCGTCGCCGACAGCGGAAACGACTCGTCGATAGGCACGCTCTTCGGTATTCCATAAACAGTGGCCGACGAGCTGAACACCACGTTCTTCACGTTGCGCGCGCGCATTGTGTCAAGCAGGACCAGCAAGCTGTCGATGTTATTGCGGTAATACTCAAGCGGTTTCGCGACCGATTCGCCGACCGACTTGAGCGCGGCGAAATGGATCGCGGCGGTGATGGGGTGCTTGTCGAAGATCTGGCCGAGCGCGGCTTCGTCGCGCACATCGGCCTGATAGAACGCCAGTTTCTTGGCCGTTATCTGCTCGACACGCGCAAGCGATTGCGCGTTGCTATTGACGAGGTTGTCGATCACCACGACGTCGTAATTCTCATTGAGCAATTCGACACAGGTGTGCGACCCGATAAAGCCGGCACCGCCGGTCACGAGGATCGTGCCTTTCACGTTTGAACTGCCATTCATTAGTGATGCTCCCGGAGGATGATTTAGAGTGAAACGCCGGTAACTGCGCGTATTGTGCCTTTATACCGGTCGACGACCGCGTTTTCGTCGAATTCCCGCGTGACCTTGGCACGTCCCGCGACGCCCATCGCAGTCCGCGCGGGATGGCTCAGGAGCAGCATGCGTTCGAGTTGTTGCGCGAGACTGTCAGCACTTTTCACCTCGCACAGGAATCCGGTAACGCCGTCTTCCACGACTTCGCGACACCCGGGGACGTCGGTGGCGACAATCGGGCGTCCCATCGCCGATGCTTCCATCAAGGTCCGCGGCACGCCTTCTCGATACGACGGCAACACCACGCAATCCGCGTTTGAAACAGGCTCGCGAACGTCGTGCGTCTCGCCGAGATAATCGATGACGCCTTCGCGCTGCCATGCATCGACTTCGGCGCGCGTGATCGCACTCGGGTTGTCGACGCCGACTGGTCCCAGCAACTGGAAACGCGCGTACGGATACTGCACGCGCAGCCGACGCGCGGCATCGACGTATTCCGCCACGCCTTTATCCCACAGCAAGCGGCCAATTAAAATGAAAATAAAGCCGTCGGCGGACGGGTTGACGCGCGGCAGCGGGGAGTAAGCGTAGTCGTTCAGATCGACACCTTCCCCGTGCAGCAAACGCGCGCGCTCCGGGTGAACGAGCAGGTTCTGATCGATGAAGGCCTGGCGATCGTCCTGATTCAGGAACCATACTTCGCGCGGAAAACGGAACGCGAAACGGTACAGCTTCTTTGCGACATTCGCCGTCCGGCTCTGCTGGATGAACACATAGCCGAGACCCGTCGTGACTGCAATCGACGGCACGGCCGCCAGTTTCGCCGCGACCGAGCCATAGATATTGGGCTTGATCGTGTAGTGAAAAACCAGATGCGGACGCGTAGCCCGGTATTCGCGATACAGCGCCGCGAGCGTTCTCAAATCGTCGCGAGGGTTCGTCCCCTTTGAGGCCACCGGCAACTCCACGCATCGGCAGCCCATTTCTTCGAGGAGAGGAAAGGTGCGATCGCGCGGCGCAAGCACCGTTACCTCGACGCCGCGCGAAACCAGCATACGCAGCAAGCCGCGTCGATAGGTATGGATGGCCCACGCCGTGTTGCATACCAGCGCGATGCGAAGGGGCGGCGTTTCTGCGGTCATTTCTGCGTTTTTATGTTCATAAATAAGGCGTTCGTAAGTCGTCGTAAGCTCAAGGACATCAAGCGCCTAGAAGTCGCGTTTTCAGCGCGCGAATCGTGCCGTACGGCAACACAAGATGTGCGATGCTTTTCGCCATGCCCACCCAGTCGGGCAGGTTCGTCCAGCGCAAATACCGCCATTGCAGGCGCAATGTGGACAGGATTTGCGTGCGCCGTTTCGTGGCGCTGATGCCGTGCTCATTGAGTTCGTAATACACACCGAATTCAGGCAGGTTCGCGCATTCATGGTGCTGCGACAGGCGCAGGATCAAATCGAGGTCTTCGGCCGCCCGATAGTCCGCGCGATAGTTGCCGGCGGCGATTACATCGGCGACGCGCAGCATCATCGAAGGGTGGGTGAAGCACGAACGCATCAGCATGACGCGGCGAATGGCGGCCGGATCGGTGGGCGGGCGCAGGTCAAACAGCGGCGCGCCCTCCCTGTTCACCACGTGCGTCCACATGCCGAGCGCGGCGGTTTCCGGATGCGCTTCCATATAGCCGCGCTGCTTTTCCAGCCGATATTGCGTCGCGAGATCGCCCGCATCGATGCGCGCCGCGTACTTCACACCGCGCTCGGCCAGCGCGGCCATTCCCGCCGCCAGCGCTCGCTCAATCCCGCCATTGCGCGGCAGGCGCAGCACATCGATTTGAAGATTGGGCACCGAGGGCGCGACGATCGGCGGCAGGCTGCCGTCGTCGACGATCAGCACTTTCACCGGCGCGCGTTCGTAAAACGACGCCAGCGTGCGTTCCAGATCGCGTTGCGCGTTGAAGGCCGGAATGAGCACGGCGACGTCGTCTAGAGTGAGAGTCGTGAAAGCCGTCATGCGCGTAACCGGAAACGGATGTAGTAAAAATTCACCGATGCAGCCGCGAGATAACCCGCCGCGATCCCGACCAGCGCGCCGTAACTTCCCAGCCGCGGGATCGATATCAGGTTCACGCCAAAAGCCACGGCCAGCGCCAGCAGCCACTTCGCGAGCAACACGAACTTCGCCTGGTACTTCAGCACGACGAGATTGCCGATCGCCTCGATACCGGCGGGCACCGAGAGCCACACGGCCCATCGGAAGATATCGATGGCGCCCGTATAAGCCGGCCCGAACACGTGCGAGATGATGAACCCCGCGAGCAGGTCGAGCACGATCGCGCCGCCGATCATCAGCGCGGCCGTCATAGCGATCAGCCGGCCGATGTTGCGCCGGAGCTGTGCGACATCGCTCACGCGATAGACAAACGCCGGCGCGATGGTCTGCGCGAGCATCAACGCAAGCGTGATCCAGTTTTCGTTGAGCTGCTGCGCGGCGGAATAGCGGCCGAGATCGGCGAAGGAAATGGCGCG
This sequence comes from Caballeronia sp., assembly GCF_049581465.1. GTDB lineage: Bacteria > Pseudomonadota > Gammaproteobacteria > Burkholderiales > Burkholderiaceae > Caballeronia. The sequence continues at coordinate 4,924 of NZ_JBAUSA010001006.1, forward strand.
TTCGAGCATCAGCCGGTCCAGTTTCAGGAACAGGTACATGCAGATCAGGCCGAGCCAGAACACCGTGCCCGCACTGGCGAAATGGCGGAACATCGACCGGTCGACGTGCCAGCCCAGCTTGCCGCCGCGCCGGTGAATGTAATACAGCATCAGCACGCCGCCGATCGCCGCCGCTTCGAGCGCCCACAGCCAGCCAAAGCGGGCCGGACTCGCCGCGGTCCGCACAAGCAGGAACACGAGTGCGGCCTTGAGGATCGCGGTCACCATGCTGGTGAGCAACTGCGGCTTGCTGTACGTCATGCTTTGCAGCCACGCGTTGATCACGCCGACAAACGGTTCGCGAAACAGCATGGTCACGGCAAGTCCGGCGAGCATTGCGCCGACGAGGGGATCGGTGAAACCCGCGGCAATGCCGATCCACGTCACGACCAACGCCGCCGCCGATACCCCCATGCGCAGCACGAACGCGCTGCCCAGCACGGTGCCGAGTTGGCTGGGATCGCGATGCACGATGGTCGGCACGAGAATCTCCGCGCCGCACACCCAGGTAATCGGCGCAAGCACGAGCAGCAGCGTATTAGCGTATTGCCACTTGCCGAAGACATCGGGACCGAAATAGCGCGCAAGCAAGCCGCTGATCGCGATTGCAACGGCAATTTGAGTGAGACGCTCGAGACCCAGCCAGACGATATTCGCCAGCGCCTTCGTGACGTCGGGATTTGCGTGGCGCCTTAGCATGCGCCGCGCTTGGTTGCTATTACGGGCATGTCAATTGCTGGAGTGCACCGGGCACAAGCCGCCGGATTAGTGGCGCGATGTGTGTGCCTGTGTGCGCTACCCCGCGCGTACCGGTGACGTTTGTCATGTACAGCAAATGAGCGTCGGTGCATTGGATTAGAATATTTGCGCAGCTTCGCGCGGAAAGATTGCGATTATAGGTGTGAACCTCGGGCGCACACCCCGGGTGCGAACCGTAACGCGCAATATCCACGGTAGAGATTGCGCCAAAAGGCAGGATTCGACCCTGAGCCTCAAGCGAATTTCTTTCGTTATTTTTTCGCGTGTCGTCCGGTATTGTTGCTCCGTCGATACAAGAATCCGCCTGGTGCGGGCTCTAGCATGAGGTCCGCGTGACCCGGGAAACGTCGGGATGCCCGGAATCCATTCAATTATTAGCAGGTAGCCATTCCATGAGCCACTCACCGCAATCATCCGCTTCAACGCCTGTCACGCAGTCCATTTTCAAGGCATACGATATCCGCGGCATCGTGGGCAAGACCGTCGATGCCGGCGTCGCCCGCAGTATCGGCCGCGCGTTTGGCAGCGAGATCAGGAAGCAGGGCGGCGACTCGGTCGTCGTTGCCCGCGACGGCCGCCTGTCCGGCCCGGAACTCGTCGGCGCGCTCGCTGACGG
>NZ_JBAUSA010001007.1:0-2334 GCF_049581465.1 Caballeronia sp.
GTGATGGTCGGCACCGAAATCGTAGGTTGGGCCGCGAGCCGTGCCTCGAACTTGTCATATTGTCGCTCGCCAGGTGCGAGACCGAGACGCCAGCGGTAGTTGTCGATGACGATCGCCGCGTGGTCCGGATTCTGAAACGACCTTGCCGACTTCTCGTACGCCGTATCATCGAAATGCCACTTAGGCGACGCGAGTTGCCAGATCAGCTTGTTGAACGCATTCCGATTCGCCGCATAACCCTCCGCCCCGCGCTCGGTCGCGAAATAAATGATACCACCAGGCGAGCTCGGCTTTCGGCGGCAGCGGCTTGCTACTCGCCTCCGGGCTGCCGATCAGGTATCCGCTCACGGAGACGAGCGCCTTGCACCGTTCTGGCCACAGGGCAGCGACGATATCGCCCGCGCGCCCTCCCCAGTCGAAACCGCCGAGAATGGCCTGATCGATTTTCAATGCGTCCATCAACGCAATGACATCGACCGCGAGCACTGCCTGCTGGCCATTGCGCGGCGTATCGGGGACAGGAAGCGCTTTAGTTTGTCAATGAAGGACGACGCGTCGCAAGCGGGCTGCCTGTTCGCGCATCCAGATTAAGAGATTTCCTGGGTGCTTCAGTTCGCTCAAGGTCGTCCGAGGTCCAGCCACCCCCGAGCGCGCGAATGAGGTCCACGTTCGCGTCGAGCTGTTGGGTCTGGAGCCCGATTACGCTGCGCTGCGATTCGAGCGCGGCCGATTGCGCCTCGACCACGTCCAGATAGCTAACAGCACCGCGCCGGTAGCGGTCGAGCGCGAGCTTGACCGACAGGTCCGCTGCACTTGCGGCGTCCTGTTGCTGAGCCGCGGCGGTGCCCAGCTCGCTGAGCAACGTCAGGTTGTCTTCCACCTGCCTGAATGAGCCAAGTACCACACTGCGATAGCGGGCACCCGCCTCTGCCGTTGCCGCCTTCGCAGAGTCCACCTGGGCTCGCCGCTTTCCCCCGTCCAGGAGGTACACCGCCAGCGTCGGCCCGATCGTCCAGAAGGCACTCGGTGCAGAGAGCAGATCGGCATACACGGAGCTCTGCAGACCAGCTTGCGCGCTGAGATTCAGTGACGGGAAGTAAGCTGCACGCGCCACGCCGATCCGCGAATTGGCCTCTGCAACGCGCCGCTCGGCCGCCGCTACATCGGGTCGTCTTTGCAGCAAAGCCGACGGCACACCCACCGGGATTGCGGGCAGCGCGACCGGATCAGTGCGTGGCTCGATCCGGAAGTCCGAGGCCGACGCGCCAACCAGCACTGCGATCGCGTGCTCCAGCAGCGCGCGTTTGGCCCGGACCTGCGAGAGATCAGACTGGGCCGACGACAACTGGGTCCTGGCCCGTGCTACATCGAGCTCGGAGACGATTCCGCCGTCATGCAGCGTGCGGGTGAGATCGAGCGCCTTCTGATAAGCCTGCGCAGTGCCGTCGAGGAGGTTGATCTGCTCGTCAAAGCCACGCAGGTCGAGGTAGCTGCGAGCCAGTTCAGCCTCGAGACTCAACTGCGTCGATGCGAGGTCGGCCTTGGTCGCCAGGCTCTCGTCCTTGCCTGCAGCAACGGAATCTCGAACGCGTCCCCACAGGTCCACCTCGTAGTCGACTTCGACACCGAGCGTGGCTGAGTTGTAGTCCGCCGGCGCAGTCGCGCCGCGCAACGGCCTTGTATCGGACTCGCGGTCACGCTCGACATTGCCGGCTGTAGCGACCTGAGGGTACAGCTGGGCGCTGACCTGCCTGACGTACGCCTCGGCCTGCACGTAGTGAAAGAACGCCGCGCTAAGGTCGGCGTTATTTGCTATCAGGAGTTGTTCGAGCGCGTCGAGTTTGGGCTCCCGGTACAGCTTCCACCAGCCGGCACGGTCGAGCCGGTCCGATGGCCTGGCCGTAGTCCACGGACCCTGTGACTGATACTGTTGCGCGACCGGTACATCCGGAACCTTGTAGGGCGGCGCGAGTGAGCACGCAGCAAGCGCCATTGAACCCGCGAGTGAGACAAATGCTCGTCGTTTAGCCATGGTCTGCAACCTTGCCCCCGGAAGTGGCAACCTGGACATGGTCACCTTCGGCAAGACCGTCGGGTGGCGTGTCGATGACGCGGTCACTATCGGTCAGTCCCGAGCCGATTTCCACCGCATTTCCCAGGTCCTGCAGGATCGCCACTGGTTTGAACCGAACCTCGTCGTGGTTATCAACCGTCGCGAGATGCAGCCCCTGTTTGTCGAATATCAGCGCGCTGGCCGGCACCCGCAACGCACCGGCACGTGCCGGCAGCGCAAAATGCAGGTTCACGAAGCTGCCCGGGAGCAGGAGATGACCG
>NZ_JBAUSA010001008.1:0-2221 GCF_049581465.1 Caballeronia sp.
CGTTCTTCAACAACTATCGCCCGCAGTTCTACTTCCGTACCACGGACGTAACGGGTTCGATCGAGTTGCCGAAGGACAAGGAAATGGTTATGCCGGGCGACAACGTGTCGATCACGGTGAAGCTGATCGCTCCGATCGCAATGGAAGAAGGTCTGCGCTTCGCGATCCGTGAAGGCGGTCGTACCGTCGGCGCTGGTGTCGTGGCCAAGGTTCTGGCGTAAAATCCTGAGCTTGCTTCAAAAAAGCTGTAGTTCGTAGTCGTGCCCGGAGCCGGGCGCACGTACCTTACGCGTGCCCGGCTCCATGCTCTTTTACCAAATCGACGGTGCAACACCGTCTCGTTCTTTCAAGGAATTGTCATGGCAAACCAGAAAATCCGCATTCGCCTGAAGGCTTTCGACTATCGTCTGATCGATCAATCGGCTGCTGAAATCGTCGATACGGCCAAGCGGACTGGCGCAATCGTACGTGGCCCCGTGCCGCTGCCTACGCGTATTCAACGTTTCGACATCCTGCGTTCGCCGCACGTCAACAAGACGTCGCGCGATCAGCTCGAAATTCGCACGCACCAACGCCTGATGGACATCGTCGATCCGACGGACAAGACCGTCGACGCGTTGATGAAGCTCGACTTGCCGGCTGGCGTCGACGTAGAAATCAAGTTGCAGTAAGTTTCACCCGCGCTGCTCTCGCGAGGAGCGGCGCTAAGTCTTTGATTGCTTGCGGAAAACGAAAAGCCTTGTTATACTCCAAGGCTTTTCGCGCATTTGCGCAAAAAAGTCGATCTGATTCCGTTGAATCGGTCGGCATTTTGTAAATCAGCCCCGACCAATCGCAGTTGGGAATGGAGAAAACGATGAGCCTTGGACTCGTAGGTCGCAAGGTTGGCATGACCCGTATCTTTACGCCTGAAGGGGATTCGATTCCCGTCACCGTACTGGACGTGTCGGACAACCGCGTGACGCAGATCAAGTCTGTAGAAACGGATGGTTACATCGCCGTTCAAGTTGCATTCGGTACTCGCCGCGCATCGCGCGTGACGAAGCCGCTGGCAGGTCACCTTGCCAAAGCCGGCGTACAAGCCGGTGAAGTTCTGAAAGAATTCCAGATCGATGCCACCAAGGCAGCCGAGTTGTCGCACGGCGCAGTGATCGGTACGAATCTGTTCGAAGTAGGCCAGAAGGTCGACGTGCAAGGCGTGTCGATTGGTAAGGGCTACGCCGGTACCATCAAGCGCCACAACTTCAAATCGGGCCGCGCATCGCACGGTAACTCGCGTTCGCACAACGTCCCGGGTTCGATCGGTATGGCGCAGGATCCGGGTCGTGTTTTCCCGGGTAAGCGCATGACCGGTCACATGGGCGACGAAACAGTCACCGTGCAAAACCTCGTGATCGCTCGTATCGACACCGACCGCAGTCTGTTGCTGATTCGTGGTGCCGTTCCGGGTGCGAAGGGCGGCAAGGTTTTCGTTACGCCGGCAGTCAAGGCGCGCGCTGTGAAAGGAGCGAAATAATGGAACTTAAGCTCCTGAATGCCAATGGTCAGGAAGGCTCGGGCGTAACTGCATCGGACGTCGTGTTCGGTCGCGATTACAATGAAGCGCTGATCCATCAGGTTGTCACCGCGTATCAAGCCAACGCTCGTAGCGGTAACCGCGCGCAGAAGGATCGTGAGCAAGTCAAGCACACGACCAAGAAGCCGTGGCGTCAAAAGGGCACGGGCCGCGCTCGTGCCGGTATGTCGTCGAGCCCGTTGTGGCGCGGCGGTGGTCGTATCTTCCCGAATTCACCGGAAGAAAACTTTTCGCACAAGGTCAACAAGAAGATGCATCGCGCAGGTCTCTGCTCGATCTTCTCGCAGCTGGCACGCGAAGGCCGTATCTCGGTCGTTGACGAGATGACGCTGGAAGCGCCGAAGACCAAGCTGCTGGCCGAAAAATTCAAGGCGATGGGTCTTGAGTCGGTCCTGGTCATCACTGACACGGTCGACGAAAACCTGTACCTCGCGTCGCGCAACCTGGCCCACGTGGCCGTTGTCGAGCCGCGTTACGCCGACCCGCTCTCGTTGATCTACTTCAAGAAGATCCTGATTACGAAGGCTGCGGTCGCCCAGATCGAGGAGTTGCTGTCATGAGCGAGATTCGCAAGAACGATCATCGTTTGATGCAGGTCCTGCTCGCGCCGGTGATCTCCGAAAAGGCGACGCTGGTGGCCGACAA
>NZ_JBAUSA010001009.1:0-2459 GCF_049581465.1 Caballeronia sp.
TTCTCGCTCTACGCTTCGCTCGGCTTCGACGTTCGCGAGCCGCTCGCCTGCATGCAAGGGCGCATCACGGAACGCCACATTCCGGGTTGCGCCGTGCGGCCGGCCACTCCCGCCGATGCCGCCGCCTGCAATGCTCTCTCGCAGCGGCTTCACGGATTCGATCGCGGCGCCGAGCTAGCGGCAGCTATCGTGCAGGGCACTGCGCGTGTGGTCGAGCGCGGCAAACGCATCACCGGATACACCACCGCCCTCGCCTTTTTCGGCCATTCCATGGCGGAGACCAACGTGGACCTTCAGGCGCTCATCGCGTCGGCAGAATCCTTTACAGGGGCGGGAATCCTCGTGCCATCACGCAACAACGTTCTGTTGCGCTGGTGCCTGGCAAACGGCCTGCGCGTTGTCCAGCCCATGACGCTCATGAGCACCGGACTGTACAACGATCCGGCGGGCGCGTGGCTGCCGTCCATATCTTTTTAAAGCAGTCGCATTCACGGCCCGCAGGCCGATCCGTCAACGCACCAGTACGCCCGTCCGCGGGAAGCTGAACGCTCCCGCGCGGTCGTCGATCACGTTCACCTGGCAGGTGTACTGCCCCGGCTTCATGTCTTTCAGCGGCACATCGAACTGGAACGCGATCGTGTTGCGCGAAGGATCGGTCAGCTTCGTCGCCTCCACCAGCGGCGTCTCGAATACCTTCGTTGAACCCGAAAGGAATTCAATCGAAGTAAGCAACCGCGGCGATTGCGTTTTAGCATCGGCCGATTTCGTGTCTGGAGCATAAACTTCATACAGCAGATACAGGTGCCCATCCTGCCGGAAGACGTGCGCCACATTCGGCACCCATAGTTGGCCATCCTGAATGAGCGGATTCGCCTGCTTGGTCTTCGGCGCAGCCTGCCTTTGACTTGCAAGCAATACGGACGACAGCTTCATTGGCGCCTTCGCCAGGTCCGGCACCGTGATGTCCGTCTCAAACGAGCCCATGTGCCCGGTCTCGTTCTCGCGCACCACAAATTTCACGTGATACTTGCCCGGCGGCAGCGTGAAGCTCGTCGTGTACTGCACGTTTTTCCGCGACACCTGCTGTTGCTGGTCGATCGCCAGCTTCACCGTCTGCCGCACCTCGCCCTCGGCGCGGCCGGCCATGTCCTTCACCTCGCCGATGATGTCGATCGTCGCCTTGTCCCGGTCGCCGCCCTTCACAAACGGAATCTGCGAGCCCGGCACGATCAGCGACACCGGAATGTAGTAGCGCTCGGGCGCCAGCTCAAAGTAGTACGCCGCCATGTACACCGGCACATCGGTCGCCGGCAGATCGCTCTCCAGTTGCTCGGTCAACTGGCGCTCCCGATCCTCGTGGTTGGAGTGCTGGTAGTCCGCCGGCGCGTAATACCCCGGCCGGTACTCGAGTTTCACATCGGTCCGGTTCAACTTGATCTGCAGCTTGCGATAGCGCCCATCGCGCGCCGTGTTGCTGGAGCGGAATCCGATCACGTAGTACTGCGCGGTGTCGTTCTCCATCGCTTGAAAGGCCGGCGCGAAGTCGTTCGAGTCGCCGTAGAATTTGCCCCCGGTGTCCGCAGCCAGCGTAGATAACACCTCCTGCGAATTGAAATTCGCATCCAGATTGTTCTGGAACGCCTGGCCGTTGTACGAGCTCGCGCCGCGGATCGATCCCGTCGACGCATCGCCCAGCGGCGAGATCGCCTGCAGCCCGCGCATGTCCACGCTGTAGATCGACAGGTTTGCCCGCACCGCCGAATTTGTCGCCGAACGCAGCGAGGCCTCGTTCTCGATGCCATCACGCTGGATGCCTCCCGAGAAATAGAGCAGCGCTTTCTTCTGATTGATGTAAGCCAGAGACTTCGCAATCTGCGCAATTGCGTAGAGTTGGCGATCGGTATTCAGGTCGTTGTATTCGCTCTCATCCGGGGTAAAGCTGCTCGCGTCTTCCACCTGGTTAGTCGTCGAAGTGGCGCCGGCCTGGAATCCCGACTGCTGCGTGCCGTCGTAGCTCGCGACAGCCGCGAGCAGCGCCTGTTTGTTCGCGGTAAAGTCCTGGTTCACGCTGAGTGAATCACTCAACGACACCGCCGCTACCAGATCCGCCGGTTGCATCTGCCGGTTAATGTAGTTTTTCGCCGCCTCGATCGAGCGTGTCAGGTCATCCGGCTGCATCGACGTGAGATCAAAAAAGAGGATGACCAATCGGTGATTGCGCAGTGCATCGCCCGTCACCACGCCCGTGCCGTTGCCCTGGCCCAGCACCAGTTGCCCTTCCTTCCCGCTCACCGTCGCTTCATGCAGTGGAGTGGCCTGGTCGATGCTCTGGAAATCGAAGGTCTCAATCTTCTGCGGCTTACCGTTCTCGAGAACCGTGAAGTCCTTGGCCGTCAACCCCTGCACCACAGCGCCGGTGTGCTTGTTGTCGCGCACCACCACATTCGTCAATACCAGGT
>NZ_JBAUSA010001010.1:0-4520 GCF_049581465.1 Caballeronia sp.
GTAGGCACGGTCGCCGTGATGTCGAACACTTCGCCGCCGCGAACGACCACCACGCATGGACCCTCGTGCTGGCCGGTCGTGCGCCACACACGGCCCACAAGGAGTGCCTCGTTGATATCGTCGGGAAGGAACTTGGGTTGAGAAGATGCGGGCATAGGAAGAGATCGTATCAAGATGGTTGGAAGAGCTGGAAGCCGGGCGCGATGACAGTACGATGCACCGTTCAATTCACGCCGGCTTGCCTCCTGTGGTTTCAGTGCGAATGGCGCGGATTGCCACGTTCGGCAATCACCTTTAGGTATAGCGTTGCGGGCTCGAGACACCCGCCCGTCGAAAGTTGACCGACGGTCTGGCGATAAAGCTCCTGCCACGGTGTCTGCGAAGGCGGAATCTCGAAGACGGTCGTCTCGCGGCGGCGCGCGAGTTCTTCCCCGTCGACAAGCACGTTCACGCTGCGGGCATTCAGGTCGACGCGAATGCGATCATTCGTGCGCAGCAGGGACAGCCCGCCGCCAACAGCGGCTTCTGGCGACATGTTGAGAATCGACGGGCTCGCCGACGTGCCGCTTTGCCTCCCATCCCCCAGCGTCGGCAGGGACGTGATGCCCTGACGCACGAGCGCGATCGGCGGCGCCATGTTCACGACCTCCGCGCTGCCCGGGTAGCCCACGGTGCCGGTTCCACGAATCACGAGAATGCAATGCTGATCGATTTCGAGCGACGGGTCGTTGATGCGTGCGTGGTAGTCCTCAGGACCGTCGAAGACAATCGCGCGGGCTTCGAATGCATTCTCCGCACCGGGCTCGCTCAGATAGGTCTGCCGGAACGCATCACCCACCACTGACATCTTCATGATGGCGCTGTCGAAGAAATTGCCTGAGAGCACGATGAAACCAGCGCCGTGCTTTAGCGGTTCAGCCGCAGTCATGATCACGTCGCCGTCCGCCGCTGGCGCAGTCTCTGCAATCTCGCCAATGGTACGTCCCGAGACTGTCAGGCAGTCGCGATGCACGAGGTTCGCCTGGGCAAGCTCGCGCAGCACGGCAGGCACGCCGCCCGAGCGGTGAAAGCTCTCGCCGAGATACTCGCCGGCCGGCATGCAGTTCACGATCAGCGGGACCTGCTCGCCCACGCGCTGCCAGTCATCCAGACTCAGTTCGACACCCATGTGGCGCGCGATTGCGATGAGGTGCGGCGGGCAGTTCGTCGACGCGCCGAGCGCGGATGCCACGACGATGGCGTTCTCGAACGCTGCCTTCGTCATGATGTGCGACGGTCGCACGTCCTCGCGCACGAGGTCGACGATACGCTTGCCGGTGGCGTACGCCATCTGGCCGCGCTCGCGATAGGCCGCGGGAATGCTCGCGCAACCGGGCAACGACATGCCGAGCGCTTCGGCAAGACTGTTCATTGAAAGCGCTGTACCCATCGTGTTGCAGTGGCCAATCGAAGGTGACGAGGCTGTCGTCAGTTCCATGAAGCCTTCGTAGTCGATCTCACCCACAGCGAGAAGGTTGCGCGCATGCCAGATGACCGTCCCCGAGCCCACGCGCTTGCCCTGGTGCCAGCCGTCAAGCATCGGGCCGCCCGACAAAACGATGGCGGGCATATCGACTGTGGCGGCTGCCATCAGGCAGGCAGGCGTGGTCTTGTCGCAGCCGGTGGTCAGCACTACACCGTCAAGCGGGAAGCCGTGCAGGATTTCGACGAGACCCAGGTACGCAAGATTGCGGTCGAGCGCCGCGGTCGGCCGACGGCTCTGCTCTGCCAGCGGATGAACCGGGAATTCCATCGGGATGCCGCCCGCGTCACGGATACCGGCTTTCGTGCGCGCGGCGAGTTCGATATGGTGGCGATTACAGGGTGCGAGGTCACTGCCAGTCTGCGCTATGCCGATAATCGGACGGCCCGATTGCAGCTCTTCGCGCGTGAGACCGTAGTTCATGAAGCGCTCGACATAGAGTGCGGTCATGTCTGCGTTCGAAGGGTCGTCGAACCACTCCTGGCTGCGCAGGCGCCGTGGGTTGGATTGGGGCATTCTACTGTTCTCCCTTGTGCGTGATTTAGCGATGCATCTGGAACGGCCTCATGCGCTATCGCGCGATATGACCGTGTAGTCGATCTTGATGTTCTTGCGCGCGCCGTCGGGCATGCGGTTGCCATTCAGCGCTGCGAGCAACGCCACGCCCGTCCGAAAGCCGATGCCGTGTGCATCGACTGAAACGGTCGTGATGGACGGATGTGAGCAGGCGGCCACTTCAAAGTTACCGAACCCCGCTATCGCGACATCGCCCGGTACGGCCAGTCCTCGCCTGTGACACTGCATGATGGCGCCGAAGGCTGACATGTCACTCACGCACATCACCGCATCCGTGTCCGGCCACTGCTTAAGAAGTGCATCCAGTGCGGGTCCGCCGTGGCTCATCGTGATGGGCGATTCACCGAGGCGCACCACACGCGGCTCGCCCAATCCCTGCGCCTTGCTTTCCTGCAGATATCCTTTTAACCGGTCAAGGCCGCGCCGGTCCAGGTCGCTCGCGCCGCCGAGAAAACCAATCCTGCGGTAACCGCGTTCCTTGAGGTATCGCACCATCGCGCGAGCAGCCTTTACGTTCGAAAAGCCGACGGCCGTATCAATGGGGTCAGCCGGCAGGTCCCACATCTCTACAACTGGAACGCCTGAGCGCTGCAGCAATGCGCGCGTCGCGTCAGTGTGCTGAGAACCTGTGAGCGCAATGCACCGCGGCTGGTGACGCAACATTGAACGTACGAGTCGCTCCTCACGGTGCAGGTCGTAGTCCGTGTCACCGAGCAGCAGTTGCAGCCCCTCCGGTTCGAGTGCCGCGGCAAGACCCCGTACGGTGTCAGAGAAGTTTGAGCTCGCAATTGACGGCACCAGCACGGCGGCGAATTCCGATCGTCCCGACGACAGCGCGCCGGCAGCCGCGTCGGCGACGTAACCCAACTCGTCGATGGCCCGCAGCACGCGTTCACGCGTCGCAGGCGCCACGCTATGGCCCGCGAGGACGCGCGAGACGGTCATCTTCGAGACTCCTGCGATGAGCGCCACATCGGACATGCGTGGCGGGCCCGCCAGGGGAGTCGGTTCGAGTATCGCGGTAATAGAGGTGCTGGAGTTGCCCATGGATTGCGATTGTGTCCGGCGTTGAGTCTTCCATCGTTGCATATAGATGATACGGCAGCCCTCTTCCCGAGCCTCGGGTGAAACCCCTAGCTTGTCGGGTTATCGGGTGCCGTGCTATTTTCCGTTACCGGTAACAACCTGGCAATAGGCAAAATTCCTGCCTCTGATGTTACCGGTACCAACAAGGAGATGTTGCAATGTCAATAATCACTCAGGTGGCCGCGGTACCCGCAGCCGTCAATGAGGTCGAAGATCAACTGTACCGCCGGGTGATGCGGCGCATTCTGCCTCTGCTATTGCTGTGCTACGTGGTCGCGTATCTGGACCGGGTCAACGTTGGCTTCGCCAAGCTTCAGATGCTCGACGACCTTGGCATGAGCGACACCATCTACGCCATTGGCGCGAGCATCTTCTTCTGGGGCTATTTCCTGTTCGAGATGCCGAGCAACCTGCTCCTTCACAAGTACGGCGCGCGCTTCTGGATTGCGCGAATCATGGTGACATGGGGCATCGTCTCCTCGTCACTCGCGTTCATCGTGCCGCTGGCGAACTTCTTCCACGTGCAGACGTCGACCATGTTCTATACCCTGCGCTTCTTGCTAGGGGTATGTGAAGCAGGCTTTTTCCCCGGTGTCATCCTGTACATGAACTACTGGTTCCCGGCGCGGCGCCAGAGTGTCGCGATGTCCGGCTTTCTCGTGGCTATCCCGCTGAGCCTCACGCTGGGCGGCATCGTTTCGGGTTGGCTGATGGAAAATACGCACGGAATGCTGGGGTTTAGCGGCTGGCAATGGATGCTGCTTCTCGAAGGTATTCCGTCGATGCTCGTCGCGTTTGTGGTGTTCTTCTGGCTAGGCGATGGCATCCAGTCGGCCAAGTGGCTGAGCGCGAGCGAAAAAGCCCTTTTGCAGAGCAATCTCGAGCGCGAAAGTACAGCGAAGACCCACGGCGTCGCGGCTGCGCTGAAGAGTCCGCGCGTGTGGCTGCTCACATTAATCCTACTTACTTTCAACACGGGCTTCTACGGCCTCGCGTTTTGGCTTCCGTCCATCATCCGCGCGTCAGGCGTGCAAAGCACGCTCAACATTGGTCTGCTAAGTGCGATTCCATACCTGAGCGCCGTAGTTGTGATGCTCTTGAATGCGGCGCACTCGCGCAAGACCGGTGAGCGTCGGCTGCATGCGGCTATCCCGGCTTGCGTCGGCGGTGTCGGTCTGATCCTGAGTGCATTCTTTGCGAACAACGTGCCGGTGTCGATTGTCTTCCTGACGGTGGCCACGTGTGGGATTCTCGGGCTAATGCCAATCTACTGGACATTTCCCGGTCAGATTCTGTCGGGCACCGCAGCCGCCGCAGGTATTGCGCTCATCAACTC
>NZ_JBAUSA010001011.1:0-2246 GCF_049581465.1 Caballeronia sp.
GTTTACGACAAGTCGGGTTTGAATCTTGGAGTGGCAATCTACGAAGGGTAAAAATATATAAATATCTGATTTAATTGCGTTTAAGTGTATTTTTCGGTGAGCCGTAGTGCCTCGCAATCTCCATCGGTAAGCTGGTATCCTGGTGAAAACCCTTTTGACACAATCTGTCTTGATGTATTAAATTAAGAACCGAAACGTTACTTAGCTATCATGAAAGCGCCGACGATGGTCCGTGCGGGCTGACTTGAATTCACATCGACGTAACTCAGGAGGAGACACTCATGTCACAACGCCCAATTGCGCTAGTAACGGGCGCCCGAAGGGGAATCGGCCGGGCCATCGCGCTTGAACTTGCAGATGCCGGCTTCGACATCGCGTTGACCGATATGAGTGCATCTGACGAACTCGACAGCGTTTGCCACGCTGTTCGGGGGCGCGGCGCCAAGGCAGCCACATTCGTCTCCGACCTGGCCAGCATTGATACACACGAACGGTTGCTTCAGTCGATCGAGGACGAACTCGGGGCGGTAACGTGTCTTGTCAACAATGCGGGCGTCTCGGTCATGTCGCGCGGCGACCTGCTGGACGTCACGCCCGAAAGCTATGACCGGTGTCTAGACGTCAACACGCGTGGCACGTTCTTTTTGATGCAGGCATTCGGCAAAAGGGCGGAAAAGGCGATGGCGGCCGGACCGTCGGATAGCGTCACCAGATCAATCATTACGATCACGTCGTCTAACGCGATCGCCGCATCGATCCAGCGCGGTGAGTACTGCGTTTCGAAGGCCGGGTTGTCGATGGCAACCACGCTGTTCTCCGTGCGCCTTGCTGATGTCGGAGTCCGCGTTTATGAAGTGCAACCCGGTTTCATCGAAACAGAGATGACATCTCCGTCCAAAGCGCGTTACGACGCGCAAATGGAAAACGGGCTGACCGCAATCAAACGCTGGGGTACACCACAGGAAGTGGCGACTGTGGTGCGGACCCTGGCGACGGACCGTCTTCCCTATAGCGTCGGTCAGGCCATCCGCGTAGACGGTGGCCTGCTCGTTCACAAGTATTGAGCCAATCATGCAAATCAATCTTCCTGGCCTCGACGGCCAAACGCAGGAATATCGCGTCAAGGGCACCCCTCTGGCACCCGTACGCCCCACCAAACCATTCACGCGTATCGCCTACTCTGCGGCGCATGTGGTCGCCGATCCGTTGCGTGCCGGTGAACTGAATCGGCCCTGTGCGATCGACTGGACCCGCACGATCGAATACCGTCGCTATCTGCTCGAGCAGGGTCTTGGCATTGCGGAAGCAATGGACACTGCACAGCGGGGCATGGGGCTTTCATGGCCGCAAGCGCGCGAGCTTGTAGTGCGGACCCTCGCCGAAACGCGAGACATTCCCGGCGCGTTGATCGCGTCAGGCTGTGGCACCGATCACTTGCTGCCCGGCGAAGCAACGTCGTGCGACGACGTGATCCGCGCATACGGGATGCAGATCGAAGACGTGCAGCGTGCTGGAGGCCGCATCATCCTGATGGCGAGCCGGGCATTGGCCCGGGTCGCGCGCAGCGCGAGTGACTACCTCCGCGTGTATCGCGACGTGCTGTCGATGTGCGAGCAGCCAGTGATCCTGCACTGGCTCGGCGAAGCGTTCGATCCTGAACTGGCGGGCTATTGGGGCCACGCAGATTTCGCGGATGCGGCTGACGTATGCCTGGAAGCCATCGAAGCAAGCCGGGCCAAGGTCGACGGCATCAAAATCTCGCTGCTGGATGACGCGAAGGAAATTGTATTCCGGCGCCGTTTGCCGGCCTCGGTCAAGATGTATACGGGCGACGACTTCAACTACCCCGAACTGATCGCAGGTGACGAAGCGGGATACTCGCATGCGCTCCTCGGCATATTCGACGCCATTGCTCCGGCAGCATCCCAGGCCCTGACCGCACTCGCCGAAAATGATCGGGCGCTCTACGATCGGTTACTCGCGCCGACCGTCCCTCTCTCGCGTCATATCTTTCGCGCACCGACCCAGTACTACAAAACCGGCGTTGTATTTCTCGCCTACCTGAACGGGTTCCAGCCTCACAACTTCATGCTGGGTGGTCATCACGGCATGCGTCCGCCAGTCTACCTGGCGGATGTCTTCCGTCTCGCTGACGAAGCAAATCTGCTGCTCGATCCGGAACTCGCGGTTCAACGGATGCGTAATGTGATGGCGACGTTGGGCATCGTCTGACACTCGCAAGGTTA
>NZ_JBAUSA010001012.1:0-5053 GCF_049581465.1 Caballeronia sp.
CGCCAATGGCGGAGCGTCTTTCCACTTAGGTTAGCTATCCTTATGTACTGCATGTTCGTGCGCACGACGGATAACAATTTGACGATACCGGCCGGTCTGGAGCGAGACCGAGAGTGAGAGTCGACAGTGATATTGTGTCGACGTCAACACGTAAGCTCGCTTTTCGACATCCGATCGCATCAGGAGAGACTCGTGGATCGACTGGGCTTTGCTCTCATCGTAGCGCTGCTACGAGCTTTTTCATTGCTTCCTTACAGGTTGGTCGCGAGGCTCGGCAGCGCGCTCGGGGCAGCCTTGTATGCGCTTCCAAGTCACCGCAAACACGTGGTCCTGGTCAACCTGCGCCTCTGCTTCCCCGCGAAGACCGATCGCGAATTGGATGATCTTGCGAGGAACCACTTCCGCCACGTGGCGCGCAGCTATCTCGAACGAAGCATTCAGTGGTTCGGCAGCGCGCAATCGCTGAAAAATCTCGTCGAGATCGACAGCAAAATTGATCTTTTCGAGAAGGACGCTCCGCCTACCATTTTTATGGGCTTTCACTTCGTGGCCGTCGAGGTGGGCTGCATCCTTTACTCGACGCGCCTGCCGGCCGCCTCCCTGTATACCCGCATGTCGAACAAGCGCTTGTGCGACCTCGCCAGGCGACAACGCGGCAGGTTTGGCGCACAGATGATTGAACGCTCGACGAGCGCGAGAAAGATCGTGAGGCTCCTGCGCTCAGGAACACCAGTCATGCTCGCGGCGGACATGGATCATGGCACTGACAGCTCGGTTTTTGTTCCCTTCTTTGGCGTCCCGGCCTGCACGCTCACGTCCGTTTCGCGACTTGCACGGCTCGCTCATGCGCGGGTTGTCCCGTTCGTGACCGAGGTGCTGCCGAATTACCGGGGATATAAGTTGACAGTTTTCGAACCGCTCGACGATTTCCCATCCGAAAGCGACGCGGTTGACGCGCGTCGCATGAATGCGTTTCTTGAGGAGCAGATTTTGAAATGTCCGGACCAGTATTACTGGGTACATCGACGCTTTAAGCATCGTCCACCGGGAGCGGCAGGGGTTTATTGAACCCGTCCTTTTGTCCTTACGCCAATGACCGGCTGAAGCGGACGATCTCATCGCGCGGTCACTGATGCCGTCAGTAACATTTGCGAATGGCCGGAAAAGCAGTGGCCGATGACCTGGCGGGCGACTCGAAGGAATGAACGACTGCTGCTCGCGGCGGATTCAACCGGTGGATGCAACGGTTTGCTGAAATCGTTCGGCAGCCGCTATAAAATTTTTCAACTTACCCTGCTGGAGTATTCTCGGCGAAATCCTGCCAACTTGCTCGCGAGCAACGATCAAAGCTGCCAGCTGTCATGCTGGTGTGATTTCCGTCACCACCGGACGTCTCAACGATGAAGGCTAACCGGACTCTCGCTATTGTCACTGCGGTGCTATGCAGGGGAGCGGACCACGCGTCGGCTCAGGAATTGGCGCTGTACACCGGACCATTGACCGGTGAGCACAGCCATTCCTACGCGTGGTCGATGGACTATATGGAGGGTTTCGGCCAGAACCTTGCCGGCAGCATCACCTGGCGTAACGATAGGCATATTCCCGATCATCACCGCGATGGCCCGCTCGTGCAGGTATGGGGCAGACTCCACCTGGGCAGCGGCGCTTCGTTGTCGCTCTCGGCGTGGGCCCCTATCGTTACTTTGACACCGAGGCAGCCGAGCAGGGCCTCGGCTATTCGAATACGCATGGATGAGGCGTCGTCTACAGTGCGCGTGCCACGTGGTATTCATCGCGGCGCTGGACGGCGAACCTGCAACTCAATCACGTGCAGGTAGCGAACGGCCGTCGACCACTGCGGTCATGCTCAGCGTCGGCGATCAGCTGGACGGCCCGGACACGCCGGGGCCGCGTGACTTCGCACTGTCGCGCACGCAAAAGGTCACGAACAACGAAGTCACGGTGCTGGCCGGCGCGACGATCCTGAACAGCCCGGGATGGGAAACATCAGCCGCAGAGGCGATCGAATACAGGCGCGGGCTGACAAGCTGTCTCGACGCAACGCTCGGATATCTGCACGAAGGCGACGGCCTGACCGCGCGCCGCGACGGAGTGACCGCGCCACTCTGGCTCTCGCGGGCATTCTTGAATGAACGCCTGGCGCTCGGCATTCGTGCTGGAGCTATGCGGCGATCCATCATGGCGAGTCGACCGAAAATGGCGACACACAGGGCGATGGCGTTCTGTCTGAACTCGTGTCGGTAACGGCTTCGTATCGCGTCACGCGGAACTGGTCGGCGCGCGTGACGTGGAACCGCGTAGTCACACGTTATAGCCACGATACGGATGTCATCCTGGGTGGCATCGGGTATCGGTTCTAGCGCGCGGAGCTCGACCAATGAGATGCGACACTGCTTGAGCGCCCAAGCGAAACCCCTTGCTCAGCACAAGGGTCGCCGGGTGGATGATGTCTGCTCCGCCGCTGCCAGTCCCGGCATTCGATTGGGGCTCTGCCTCAGTACTTGATGTCGCGCTTTTCCTGGCGGCCACCCTGCTTCGTGTGGCGCTTGTCCTGCCGGCATTGGGTGTTGCTCTTCTCGTTTGCGGCCCGGCAGTCGACCTTGTTCGAGCGCGCCTCATGTTTGGCGTTCTGGTTTTCGTTTCTGCCTGCCTGGCGCTGTTGCGACTGGTTGGTGGCGAGAGCTGCGCCCGATAGCGCGAGGAGTCCGGCTGCGGCCAGAAATGCGCCAGTCCGCCTCAAAAGTCCAGTTCGTGATTCGATTATGTTCATGCTCCTTAGTCCTCCATCGTGAGAGTTTCCAAATCGGCGACCAATCCCCCCGGCAGCGATAGCGGCCGTAGTGTTGCCCCGGGCCAACGCGCCATTCGTGCCACGGTTTGCTACCATAGCCCTTGTCCTTTTCCTGCCTCGTTCAGAAGAGAACGATTCGCGTCTGATGTCCAGAAAGAAGAGCTCCAGCCGTGGCGGCAGACCGCGCCAGCCAGCAAAGCAATGCTTCTGCCGATGTCACGTGCTTCTGCGAACGAGGTTTCGCTCGGAAATCACGTGGCTTTGTCGGCTTGCCTCACGGGCACCGACAACGCGGACCTGATTAACGAGTTGGCGCGTGCACTGTATCTGACGTTTTACCTTCAGGAATCGGGTTACGGCGACGTCCCACTGAATCTGTACAAAAAGGGCGAGGTATTGCTTGAGGCCGCGCTCTCCCGCGCCGAGGCCGAGGGCGTCTGGGAAATAGCGCCGGAAGCTGCGCAAATTCTTGGCGAAATCCTACACCTTCATGACGCGCAGCTCCGGTCCGCGCCGACCAGAATTCTGGTCGACGCGGGTGCGCGGCTCGCCCGTTTCACCCAAAGTGACGCGCGCTCGCCACTCCCCGATCAGGTTGCCTACCGTGATGCAATCCGCAGCTCCGAAGGCACCGTTTGACTTGCGCGTTGCCACAGTGCGGCCTCAGTGATTGTCCCTGCCCGTGAAATAGGACCAAGGTCCAATACCTGCCGGCGTGCGTCAGGCCTATTCTTGAGCTGGCTTATTTTTGTCTGCGATCGCCACGACAATAGCAACAGGCCTGTTGACGATTATCGTCCGTCCAACCTGGTTTAGCGTGACCTTTGAATTTGAACCCGCTTCGAAAATGACACCGGGTACCGTGGTGCCATTGAAATGCGGGGCCGTTTGACCCGGTCCGAAAGCCCGGCAAATCATCAGGGCTACGGTTGGAGCGTCGACATGAGCCATAACTTGGCTGGGCTCGAGCAGGCTGCGTTCTGGCTACATGTCGTCATTGCTGTCGTGTTGCTGGGGTACCTTATCCGCGGCAAAGACCCCGCGGTTGACGGGTGGATCACGCTAGTGCAGCAAATGCCCACGATTGAATTCTCTTCGGACTCTCCGCTTCCCGAGTCGACTCCACAACCATCGGAAAAGGCAGCCGCATGGCCGCCGCCCGGTGACGTGATTATCACAAACACATCGTTTTCCGCGTCAACAACCTGCCGCAAGGAGGGGCCATGACCAACTGGAACAAACGATGGGCAAAAGCAGTTTTTCTGTGGCTGATTTTGCCAGTGATCAATCAAGCTTGTGCGGATCGCGGTCCCGAGAACTCTGTGCAGGGCCCCGCACAGGTCCCTGCACAGATGCCCGCGCAGACCACCCCACCACAGATCCCCGCACAGACGCCTGCACAGACTCCTCCACAGCCCTCCGCACAGAGCCCTGCGCCATTCAAGCCAGAGGAGCTCGAGGCGCTGGTCGCGCCGATCGCGCTCTACCCGGACTCCGTGCTTTCACAGGTGTTGATGGCGTCGACCTATCCGCTGGAGATCGTGCACGCGGCGCGCTGGGTGAAAGCGAATCCTAACGTGAAGGGCGATGCAGCCGTGAAGGCGGTTGAGAATCAGCCATGGGACACCAGTGTGAAATCGATGGTGGCGTTTCCGCAAATACTTGAGCCGATGAGCGACAAGCTCGACTGGACGCAGAAGCTCGGCGACGCTTTTCTTGCACAGCAAACAGAAGTCTTCGCTGCGGTGCAGCGGCTGCGGGCACGCGCGCAGGAATCGGGGAACCTGAAATCGAACGAGCAGCAGAACGTAGTCGTCGAGCCCGCGCCGGCGGGTGCGGGGGCGACCATCGTACGCATCGAGCCCGCGAACCCGGAGGTGATCTATGTGCCGGCCTACAACCCTACGGTTGTGTATGGCGCATGGAGCTATCCGGCCTACCCGCCAACCTATTGGCCTCCGTACCCCGCTTACTACCCCGGTTACTATCCAGGCGCGGCTCTCGCGACGGGATTCGCCTGGGGCGTAGGTATCGCTGCTGCCGGTGCGATCTTCGGCAACTGTAACTGGGGCGGCGGCGACGTCAACATCAACGTGGACAAGGCCGCGAACATCAATCGCAACTTTGATCGCAGCAAAGTGCAGGGACAAGGAGGCCGCTGGCAGCACGATGCAGGCCATCGCCAGGGGGTCGCCTATCGGGACAATGCGACGCGCGATAAATTTGCCGGCCAGGCGCCGG
>NZ_JBAUSA010001013.1:0-5680 GCF_049581465.1 Caballeronia sp.
GCTCCTGCCCGCAACGATGCCGGGCCGGCTCGGCAGGCCGGCGGCGCTGCTCGCGGCCATCGTCTTGTTTCTTGCGGCGCTGCCGATCCTGACGATGATCCTGATGTCGTTCAGTGCGTCCGACACGCTGGAATTTCCGCCCCCGAGCTACAGCCTGCAGTGGTACCGCACGGCATGGCACAGCTTTGTCTCGCCCGACGCAAGCGACTCGCTTTCCATGGGTACCGCATTGACGACGAGCCTGATCGTCGCGGTATCGACGATGATCATCGCGACACTGGTCTCGGTGCCCGCTGCGTATGCATTGAGCCGCTATCGCTTTCGCGGCAAGTCGGCTGTCGAGCAGCTCGTTGCGCTGCCGCTCGTCTATCCGCTGGTGATGCTCGGGCTGTCGCTGCTGCTGGTCTTCAACGTGCTGCCCGTGGAACTCGGCGTGTTCCGGCTCATCATCGCGCATGTGATTCTCGCGCTGCCGTTCACGGTGAAGAACTGCGCGGCGTCGGCCGCATCGATCGGGCCGGAGTTCGAGGAAGCCGCCCGCGTGATGGGTGCGAGCCCGCGCCGCGCCATGCTCGACGTGGTGTTGCCGCTGATGCGCCCCGGCATCCTGGCCGGCATGCTGTTCGCGTTCATCATCTCGTTCAACGAATTCACGGTGACGTTCTTCCTGTACGGCATCAACACGATGACGCTGCCGGTGTGGCTCTACAGCCGCACGGTGTCATCGCTCGACCCGACCGTGTTTTCGTTCGCGGTGTTCATCGTTGCTATCGACTTTGCGCTGATCTGGCTCCTTGAAAAGTTGATCGGCGACGAAGGTGTCGCACTGTAGGCACGCAGGCATTTAAGGAATCCTCATGACTCATCTGACACTTCAGGCCGTGACCAAGCGCTTCAATACGGCGTATGCCGTCGACCACGTCGACCTGAGCGTCCCGGACGGCAAGCTGGTCTGCTTTCTCGGCCCGTCCGGCTGCGGCAAGACGACCCTGCTGCGCATGATCGCGGGGCTCGAGACGCCGAGTTCCGGCAGCGTGACTTTTGCGGGCCGCGACATCACCCAGTTGCCCGCGAACCAGCGCGATTTCGGCATGGTGTTCCAGTCGCTCGCGTTGTTTCCGCACATGAGCGTGGCCGAAAATATCGCGTACCCGCTGCGGCTGCGCAAGACCGCCAAGGCCACGCAAGGACGCCGCGTGGCCGAACTGCTCGACCTGATCCAGTTGCCGCACATGGCGAACCGGCCGGTCACGCAGCTGTCCGGCGGACAGCGTCAACGGGTGGCAATTGCGCGTGCGATCGCGTCGTCGCCGAAACTGTTGCTGCTCGATGAGCCGCTCTCCGCACTCGACGCCAAGCTGCGCGAAGCGATGCAGGTCGAAATCCGCTTGCTGCAACAGCGCCTGGGCATCACAACGATCATGGTCACGCACGATCAGCGCGAGGCGATGACGATGGCCGACGAGATCGTCGTGATGGAAAAAGGCCGCATTGCGCAGGTCGGCAAGCCGCTCGACATCTACCGGGACCCGGTGAGCGAGTTCGTCGCCGACTTCATCGGCCTCGGCAACATCCTGCCAGTCACGCACGACGGCCGCGGCGGTGTGAATCTGCCGGGCGGCCAGCAGATCGTCGTGGCGAATCCCGCCTACGTCCCGCAATCCACCGGGGGCATCCGCCTTCTGATCCGTCCCGAAGATGTCTTCCTGAAGCATGCCTTGACAGAAAGTGGTCCTAACCATCTCGCTGGCACGGTCACGTTTATCCGCGACGTCGGCGCGACACTTGAAGCGACGATCGACTGCGCCGGCTTCACGCTGACCGCCGCCACGACGCCGCGCGAAACGCCCGGCCTCATGCTCGGCATGTCGGTGCTGGCCGAATTGCCCGCGCACGCCTGCAAGCTGATCGCGGCACGCCCCGTTCATTGAAGCTGTTTCGTTCAACTACTTCATTCGATTTAACCGGCCTCATCTGACCATGAGCGACACGCCATGACTTATGCATTCGATTTCAGCGGCTTCGGCGTCTACGCGGGCATGCTCGCGCGCGGCGTCGGCGTCACTCTTTGGCTGACTGCGGTGTCGACGGTGCTGGGCGGCCTCGTCGGGATCGCGGGCGCAAGCGTCAGCGTCGCCGGGCCGCGCTGGGCTCGCACGGTGGTCGCTTCGTACGTCGAACTGATACGCAACACGCCGTTCATCGTGCAACTCTTCTTCGTGTTCTTCGGGCTGCCGGGCATCGGCATCCATATCGACGAAATGCAAGCGGCAATCCTCGCGATGACGGTCAATCTCGGCGCCTACGCGACGGAAATCGTCCGCGCAGGCATCGACTCGATTCCGCGTGGGCAGGTGCAGGCCGCGCAGGCGCTGGGCTTGCAGGGGCGCCAGGTGTTCCGCCTTGTCGTGCTGCCGCAGGCACTGGCCAATGTGTTTCCGGCGCTCCTCAGTCAGGTGCTGATCGTAATGCTCGGCTCCGCCGTGGTGTCGCAGATCTCGGTACCTGACCTGACGTACGCGGCCAACTTCATCCAGTCGCGTAACTTCCGCTCGTTCGAGAGCTATCTGATCGTCACCGCGACCTATCTATTCCTGTCCATCGTGTTGCGGCTACTGATGAACTGGCTGGGCCGGGGCCTTTTTGCCGGACGTACAGCACGCACAAGCGCTGCGCCGCGCAGCTGGCGAACCCGGTTCGCCTGGCGTCGCGCGCAGACGTCGTTGGCTACGGAGCGCTCATGATGACCGAATTTACCCTGTGGGATATTGCGCGCAATCTGCTGCTCGCCGCGCGCTGGACAGTTCTGCTTTCGCTGATTGCCTTTGTCTGCGGCGGTGCGGTCGGCTTGCTGCTGCTCGCGATGCGCGTGTCGCCGTTATCATGGCTGCGCCGTGTGGTTTCGCTCTATGTCGAGCTATTCCAGGGCACGCCGTTGCTCATGCAGTTGTTCCTTGCGTTCTTCGGCCTGCCGTTGCTGGGCGTGGACGTGTCGCCATGGGTCGCGGCCACCGTTACGCTGACGCTCTACACCAGCGCGTATCTCGTCGATATCTGGCGCGGCTGCGTTGAAGCAGTTCCGCGCGGCCAGTGGGCGGCAGGCGCGAGTCTTGGCATGACGTTCGGGCAGCAGTTGCGCTATATCGTGTGGCCGCAAGCAAGGAAGATCGCGGTCGCGCCGACCGTCGGTTTCCTGGTGCAGGTCGTCAAGAGCACTGCATTGACGTCGATCATTGGGTTCATCGAACTGACGAAGACCGGCTCGATGATCACCAACACCGCGTTCCGCCCGTTTCCGATCTACGGCATGGTCGCCCTGCTGTACTTCGCGATGTGCTTCCCGCTGACGCTGTATGCGCGCCGGCTGCAGCAGGCGCAGCTAGCGCAGGCACGCCGGTGACATGACCCAAGCTGCGGCCTGTCTGTCGCGTGTCTGCGCCGGTTATTCAATGAGCTTCCCGCTTCGTGGCTGGTTCCACGGAGCGCAACCAGGAATGGATTTCACGATGATCTCAATCAACAATGTTTCGAAGTGGTATGGGCCTTTCCAGGTGCTGACCGGCTGCACGACAGAAGTCAAAAAGGGCGAAGTCGTCGTGGTGTGCGGGCCGTCGGGTTCCGGCAAGTCGACGCTCATTAAAACCGTGAACGGTCTTGAGCCGTTCCAGAAGGGCGAGATCACGATCGACGGCCAGTCGGTCGGCGACAAGAAGACCAACCTGTCGAAGCTGCGGGCGAAAGTTGGCATGGTGTTCCAGCACTTCGAGCTGTTCCCGCACCTGTCGATCACTGAAAACCTGACGCTTGCGCAGATCAAGGTGCTTGGGCGGTCGAAGGACGAAGCCGCGACGAAGGCGCTGAAGCTGCTGGATCGGGTCGGTTTGCGTGCGCATGCGGACAAATTTCCGGGTCAACTGTCGGGCGGTCAGCAGCAGCGGGTTGCGATTGCACGCGCGCTGTCCATGGATCCGATCGCGATGCTGTTCGACGAACCCACCTCGGCACTCGATCCCGAAATGATCAATGAAGTGCTCGACGTGATGGTCGAGCTCGCGCAGGAAGGCATGACGATGATGTGCGTCACGCACGAAATGGGCTTTGCACGAAAGGTCGCACATCGTGTGATCTTCATGGATCACGGCATTATTGTCGAAGACGACCGGAAGGAAGATTTCTTCGCGAACCCGAAGTCCGATCGCGCGAAGGACTTTCTCGCGAAGATCCTGCACTAGGGGGCCGGCTGGCGGCTTTGGGGGGTGCTGCTCGCGGCGAGTGTGGGGATAGCGTTGAGTCCTTCTGCTCGCGTGGTCGTTCTGCTTAAGGCGGATTTTCTTGCTTATTTCTGTTAGCCCCTATCCGGGGCGGGACTTCATTTCTTTGCAAACGCGCAAAGAAACGAAGCAAAGAAACGCGTTTAAACCGCCAATTTTTTAGTGTCGTCGTTGCGGATTTTGGGTTTTTGGCACGAACGTAGCGCCGCCCCCACGCATCACCGCGCAGTCGAACACCCTCCTCAAGCGCCAACGGCGCGCACACGCTTCGCCTCGATGGCCCCAATCCCAATTGCTATTAGGGGCAATATTCGTGTGGCAGATAATTTGCGTTTATTTGACACACGAATAATTGACGAATATCTGCCACACGCATACGCGTGCTGAGAGTAAAGCGCTTTGACCGCCAGATGCAAGAGTTGCCCGAGGGATTTCCTGTCAAAGTGTCCGATCGCATTTTCGCCGGACTGCGCAACACCGTGGCGGCGCTCGACGCGATGCCCACCAGGTTGGATGCCTGAACGCCCGGGCTCCAGATGCCGCGTTTATCGGTCTTTGAGAGTTAGCGGAAGGGCCGCATCGCTGCTCAGCGCGCTACTCAGCGACTTTTCAGCCGCGTCGAAGGCCTTGCGTATCGCCACGTTCGGTTCCCCGTCGGACCATCGCGGACCCAGGACTATCTGTCCGTCGCGGCCGATAAGGTCGAGTCGCGCATCGTAGTCCTGTTGCCCAAAGCGAACCAGCAATGCCTCGATCGTGAGGTTGCAACCCGCAATGCGCTTACCGAAGCGCTCCAGCCGTAGAAGTTGCACGCTCGCTTCCGCTTCGACCAGGCACGATCTCGCGAAGCCAAGAAAAATCATCTGCATGCCAATGCCCATCACGTACTCCCGCAACATTTCCATTGGACCCGTTTCTCTCTGTCCGTCTTACAAGATGAATACAGCCTCCAATGTCGACGCGTCGCCCCCTCGGCGTATTGACGTCGGTCAATCGGATTCCGAATAGACCGGCCGACGACGATTCGTGCTGTTGCTCATCTTGAGATGGCGCCGGGAATGGCGTCGCACGTGATCTACATCATGGTCGCAACTTCCAGTACGGATACGTTTGAATCCTGATCAACGGATTAAGACTTTTCGCGCCGACACCCATGGACACTGCTCTGATCGACCCAACCCGTCCGGTCGGGCGAAGTGACACCAACCCGGCGCTGGGCCGGGTGACGGCGGTGCGCGGCGCAGTCGTCGATGTCGCTTTCGACACCGGCGCCCTGCCGCTTATCGAAGAAGCGGTCGAGATCATGATCGACGACGGACCGCCGATCATCGCCGAGGTGCAAGCTCACCTGGATGAAGTCACTGTGCGCGCGCTCGCGTTGCGCTCGACCAACGGACTCAGGCGAGGCG
>NZ_JBAUSA010001014.1:0-1699 GCF_049581465.1 Caballeronia sp.
GGTTGAACACGCCGCCGGCGACGAGCGCCATCATATCCAACCCTTCCAAATCCTGCGCTCGATCGGCCCGCACGCTCTCAAAGGGGTCGAAGGCGAACTCGTCGCCTCGAGCTTGACCGGCGCCTCGCTGACCGGTGAGGGCGGGATCAAGGTTTTTGCAGGGCTCGCGCCAGACCTGTTCGCCGGAGACGCACAGGCGCTTGGGAGGTTTAGGACTGCGCTCGCAAAAGAAAAACGCTTCGCCTTGGAGGCGTGGGAGAACCGCAAGAATTTTTTCGCCCACCGCAATGTGACGGCAATCGTGCTTGAGATTCCCACCCGAATGATAGGCAGTGAGGGGAGCCGAGTTCACGCCTGGGCAACGGCTTCGCTGTTTGGCCACGCCCCCGAAGTGCAGGTGTCCCGCTGGGGTCTACCATTGATCAGCAACGTCCTCCTGCCCGACGAGGCGTTGCGTGAGATTTATAATCGGACTGGACCGGCCGAGGATCGCGAGAAGCTTGGGGCGGCCCTTGCACAGTACACGTCGATCGTCAGTGATCTGGCTGGCTCGACCCCGAATCCTTCTGAGTCTGGACGCCAGGTCGCCGATCGCCTCTGCCCCATCATGCTGCCTTATCAACTCGGATCGGATGCGAGTTTCGACTTCGCCGGCTTTAACGGTCGAAGCCTTGCGGACGACGTCATGGACGTCATCATCACCCTTGCTAGTAATTTCGCTTTGGCTGACGGCGTGGCGCCCGACAAAACGAGGATACGGACGGAGTTCCCGTATTTCGGCGCGCCATTCACAGCGCAGGAGCAGGTTGGCAATCCGCCGGCGCCCAAACCCATTCCGAAGACTGAGGCCCGCCCGTGAAGTCCCCACGCGCCAGGAAGGCAATCGCGGCCGTGGCGCTTCTCACCTTGGCCGTCGCAGCTTGGTCTTTCGCTCACGCCAAGTCAGAAGAACAGGTCAACCGGGCTCGCTTTGCGGCGGATGGGTCGGTTACACGTCCGATCGAATGGCGGCAGTGGGTCCACGTGGGCAGTCGGTATAAACCCATCGGTCTAAACATCCTCGACCAGAAGCTGACCAAAACCCCCGAGATCCTCAATGCCTATGTCGAGCCCAGCGCCATGGCGGTGTACCAGGAGACCGGCCAGTGGCCGGAAGGGAGTCAGATCGTCAAAGAGTTTACCGCCGTCCAGGTCGGACCAGGATGCGATAGCAAGACCTTCGTTTGCAGCACCCGGTTCGGAGATGGAATCTATGAGAGCCGCTATATTGGGCTCGGCTACATGGTCAAGGACTCTGCCCGCTTTCCCGAGCAGCCCGGCCACTGGGGTTACTTCAGCTTCGGCCATCAGCCGGAGCCGTACCTCCCGACTGCGCAGCCCACGACCACTTGCATATCATGCCATGTGACGCTCGCGTCGGACACCGACTATGTTATCTCCAAGGCTCACCTGGGGCTTAACCGATCCACTCGCTGATCCCATCGATCTTGAGATTGGTTGGGCGATCGACCTCAAGGAGGAGGTCAATGCAAGCAAGGAGTTTGACGCGGTCCTCGGCCGTTCTCTTCATATACCAAGCACTGGAGTTCTAAGCCATGGTGACCCGAGGTTTCGGCGGACGTCGACCACCCCCTGACGCGGCGCGACGACTGCCGCCCGGTCAGCATCTGGTGGAGGATTTTCCGGTGCTCTCGGCCGG
>NZ_JBAUSA010001015.1:0-3479 GCF_049581465.1 Caballeronia sp.
CGACACTGAGGTATTCGCGGTTTGAACGCGTTTCTTTGCTTCGTTTCTTTGCGCGTTTGCAAAGAAATGAAGTCCCGCCCCGGATAGGGGCTAACAGAAATAAGCAAGAAAATCCGACTTAAGCAGACCGACCACGCTAGCAGAAGGACTCAACGCTCTCCCCACACTCTCCGCGAGCAGCACCCCGCCCTAACCCCGCACCGCCCCCTCGAGCGGCCCTCCAAAGTCCTCGGCATCGACGTCATACCCCGACGGTTCCCAACGAATCGCCAACAACGCAACCAGCCCTGCAATCGGCGCCACCGCGATAATCCAGAACACCTTCGTACCAAGCGCCGCCGACAACACGGGAAAAAGGAACAGCGAGACCGTCGAACTAGCACGCATCAGCGTCTGGTTAAAGCCGACGCCGACCCCGCGCATCGACGTTGGATAGCTCAGCGACGCAAACGTCATGCTATGCGAACCGGGTCCGACGCCTTGCCCGAGCAGGAATGTCGCCAGAAATGCAATCGCGAGCGCTACCTGGACACCGCCCGCCGGACGTCCGACTAAGGCCAACCCGATGAGCGCCACCACCTGGAACGAATAGCCGAGCACCGTCAGCTTCCAGGCGCCGACTTTCGGCACCGCTCGCACAGAGATCAACCCGCCCACGAACGCAAAGCATAGATTCAGCGTAAGCGAGGCCACGATCGTGGTGAGCATCGACTGGGCGAGAAAGCTCGAAATGATGACGGGCAATCCGAACGCAACCGCGTTATAGGCGAACGATGACGCAATGGCGATCACCGTCGACAACACCGTCCGACGTAAATACACGCCGCGCAGCAACGCGCCGTAGTTGCTCCACGAGCCTTTATGCACCCGCGTTTTGGCGTTCTTCGCCGCGGCGGCATCGACTTCCACGTCCAGGCCGTACGAACGTTTCAGAATCTTCGCGGCGCCATTGAGGTCGCCCTGGTTCGCGGCCCAAACCGGGGATTCGCTGATATAACGGCTTCGAATCGCGATGATCACGAGCGCTGGCAACGCGCCGAAACCCAGCGTGAGACGCCACAGCCAACCCGAATGGCTAGCAGGCAGAACAGCGTACAGCGCGAGGACCAGCAGATAGGAGACGCTAATCGCGGCATACCAGGTGGGACACCACATCGCGATGCGTGCCGCCTTGTTGCCACGCCCGTTCAGCCGCGAGAATTCAGCAAGAAAGGCCATCGCGACGGGCAAATCGATTCCAACGCCCAACCCCATCACAAAGCGAGCGCCACCGAGCACCCAGGCATTGGGCGCAAGCCCGCATGCGATTGCCGCGACCACGAAGAAGAACATGTCGGCCATGAACACGCGGTAACGGCCGATTTTATCGGTGAGATACCCGCCCAGGCACGCGCCGATGATCGCGCCGAACGTAATCGCGGACGCAACGAAACCGGTCGCGGTAGGCGTGAGCGAAAACTCGCGCGCAATGTCCTTGACGCCGAACGCGAGCGCGCCCAGGTCGTAGGCGTCGAGAAACACGCCGCCAAGCGCGATGGCAATCACAATGCGCGCGTCGCTGCCCACGGCAGCACCGCGGTTGACGAGTTGCGACACGTCGGCTGCGCTGCGGATCACGGGACGCGCGGCGGTGCCGGAGGCCAAAGTCGCGACTGCTGGCTCGGGCGCTATGAATGTCGACATGGGATGCGTTTTCGATGTGGGACGGAAAGACGCGCGATCGTACCGGCGCACGAACGCTATCCCAAATTCATTTTTGTTATTTGTTAAATGACGCGGCTAAACCGGGCCGTTTTGAGCCGCTTCACGATCCCTGCTTCACGATCCTTGATACGCCCTTTCAAGTGCGGCAATGTCCAATTTCACCATGCCCATCATCGCCTGCATGACCCGCGCGGATTTGGCCGCGTCCCCGTCTTGCAGCATGGTGCCGAGTGCCACTGGCACGATTTGCCACGTCACGCCGTATTTGTCACTGATCCAGCCACATTGCCGGGGTTCGCCGCCCTCGCCCAAGCCGGCCCACAGGCGGTCGACTTCCTCTTGCGTGCCGCACTTGACGAACAGCGAGATTGCCGGCGAAAACGTGAACGCGGTCCCGCCATTCAACGCCATGAATTCCTGGCCCTCAAGCTCGAACGTCACCGCCATCACCGCACCTTTCGGCCCAGGCCCCGCATCGCCGAAACGCATGTCGGAGACGATTCGCGAATCCTTGAAAAGATTCGTGTAGAAGTGGGCGGCTTCCTCCGCGTTGTCCTTGAACCAGAGGCAAGGGGCAATCTTCTGCATCACAACTCCTTAGCTGCTGCGGATTCGGCCTTAGCCGCCGGCTTGCCTCCCGGCTGCCCGGCGTCCTGACTCCAGACCGAATCCGCGGAACACTCAACCGATTCGCGCCGTTTTACGGACGGGCCGGCATTGATTTAGACATCGCCTCGACCATTTCTTCCGGGCTGACGTCGCGTTGATGGGTCGCAATCGACCACCTGTGCCCGAACGGATCTTCAAGCTGACCGTAGCGGTCGCCCCAGAACATATCTGTGACTGGCATCCGTTCGGTCGCTCCGGCAGCGATGGCCCGCGCGAACACCGCATCGGCGTCGGTCACGTACAGGTGCAAGGTCACCGGCGAACCTTTCAACGCGTTCGGTCCGAGCGCGCCGCAATCAGGCATGTCGTCCATCAGCATGAGCGTCGAGTCGCCGATACGGAGCATGGCATGCATCACTTTGCCGTTCGGACCGGGCAAACGCGACTGCTCGACCGCATCGAAGGCTTTCTTATAGAACGCGATGGCGTCGGCGGCACCAGCACAAACGATATGGGGTGTAAGCGAATGCATCCCTTCGGGGATCGGTTTGACAGCTGAACTGGACATATTGGTGACTCCTTTGGAACAACGGTTTCGCCCAAGCGGGAAATACGCACCCGTAAAAGGTGCCCTCACCACCATGACGTGCGAGCGCATGGAAATTCGACACGCGCGCCGGATTATTTTGCCCCGCCGCGCAGTGTCCTATGGACGATCAAATGCGCCGACTTGCTACCTTATAGGTTTCATCCCGCTTTTGGGCGGTTCAAACAGGTGACATTTTGAGCCAGCGGGTCAACGTCAAAGCGATGTAGTCAGACGTTACTCAATCCGCACCCAGCCATTAGCCTTCGACGAAGCCAGCACGGCATCCACGTTGCGCGCCGATCGCCACCCCTCGTCGAAAGTCGGCAAGCCATCGCGCGTTTGGCCCTCGGCGGTAGCGTAGAATCTCGCGATGCCCAATCGTTCGGCCGCCTGCATCGCGCGGCTTTCAGTTGACGCCGCGATGCCTCGCACCGTCCCGCCCGCCAAACGGCTGGCGCGCGTGTGAACCTCGCCCATCATCCCCACGCCGATAATCGCGACGCCCAGCATCTCCGCCATCATGTGCTCCGTTTTCGGGCTATCAGGGCACGATACCGGGATCGCGCGGGTCGATGCA
>NZ_JBAUSA010001016.1:0-3055 GCF_049581465.1 Caballeronia sp.
TGCTCGTGACCTGGAACGACGGATTATGCAAGGTGCAAACGTAGGGCCACTGGCGGGCGTTCCCACCTTGATGAAAGATCTGTTCGATTTCCGGCCAGGCTGGCCTTCAACCTTAGGGGGCATACCTGCGTTACGTAACTTCATTCCTGACTTCTGGAGCGCATATCCGCAGCGCGTCGAGCGTGACGACGCGATGAATCTCGGGAAAACCAACAGTCCAATCATGGGCTTTCGAGGTGTGACGGACAATCCTTTGTTCGGGCCGACCCGCAACCCTTTTGACACCACGCGTAACAGCGGCGGCTCCTCCGGCGGAAGTGCCGCCGCCGTCGCGGACGGTCTTGTGTCCATTGCTGGCGCGTCCGATGGCGGCGGTTCGATCCGCATTCCGTCGGCCTGGTGCGGCGTAGCCGGTTTCCAGCCGTCTTTCGGCAGAGTGCCGCTGCCGATGCGGCCGAATGCGTTTGGCGGTGCAGCGCCTTTCATCTTCAACGGTCCGATCGCGAGAAACGTTTCCGATCTTGCGTTGGCCATGAATACACTGGTCGGACCAGATCCGTTCGATCCGTTCAGCGTCGAGGGTACGATCAATTTCGACTCGGCCCTGAGCCAATCATTGAAGGGCAAGCGCGTCGGTTTCACCGTCGATTTTGGCGTCTTCCCCGTCGATGCCAAGGTGGCGGCAGTCGTATCGGAGGCCGTCAGGGCATTTGAACTGGTAGGCGCGCACGTGGACCTCATCGACATGAAGCTTCCGTATGGTCAGCATGAATTGAGCGATCTCTGGTGTCGTCAGATGTCGGTCGCGGTGTTTGACTGCTTCGAAGGCTTGAAAGCGATGGGCGTTGATCTCGTCAAGGATCATAGGCAGGATCTACCGGATCCGCTTGTCTACTGGACCGAGGTGGCGGGCGCTATGTCGCTAGCCGAGATGCTGCGCGACCAGGCGACGCGCACACAAGTCTATGACGCATTCGCCAAACAATTCATGGAATACGATTTCATCGTTTCTCCGACGACCGCGATCCTTCCGGTGAAGAATACAAGCGACGGGCTGACGAACGGACCGGCGACAATCAACGGTGTCGATGTCGATCCACAGATCGGTTGGTGTATGACCTATATGACAAACATGACCGGGCATCCAGCGGCGTCGCTTCCGGCCGGTCTTGCCGACGGTCTTCCTGTCGGCCTTCAGATCATTGGTCGGCGGCATGCTGACCTCGACGTTATGGCAGCTTGCGCAGCGTTCGAGCGAGCCCGACCGTGGAAGGCGATTTACGACATTCCAGCAAAACGCTCACTTGTCCTGTGAGGTATCCGGACGTTCGAACGTCGGCTAAGCCTTCGAGTACGCGGTTGTGCTTGGAGGCAGAATTGGGGGACTTTCTATCTTTCCTTCACGGAACGATCCGTCACGACTTTTAGAATAATCTGGACTTCGAAGCATCCGAGCAACCGCTCTTGAGGGTTTCAAACGTCTTTTGCGGGTCTATGGAACCTCGTCGTCGGACTAAGCCTGGCCTATTGTGGACGTTCGACACCGCCGGTTAGATCGTGGAGAATCGACTGCACCGTTCCAGAGGAGGTGTCACGCTTACCTCCCCGGCACCGTTGGGTATGGTGTCTTGAGATGAAATCTTTGCCCGAGAAAGTCAGTGGTCGGGGCCGTCGCCTCGTTCGGGATCTCTGCGACCGAATTTGTCGTCACGCAATGGCAAGGCGGAAACGGGACACATAGAATCACGGAAATTCGTGACCGAGTCTCAACGTCTCTTCATCGACTGGCCCGTAGAGGGCATTCGGCTGACTCTCGATTACGGCCCAATATCGGTCGCCATACGACCAATGCCACCACTCTCTCACGCGATCCACGACAACCTACGCAACAATGAAGTTCCAGAATCGAATCTATCGGCATTCCGCCCAAGACTTTCGGCGTCGGGGTGCTCAGGTGTACCGCGCGCTGCCAAATAGCCCGGCGATGCGAAAGCGCAGAGCGGACCTGCTTCCTTTTCGCGCAGGGCCTGACCGGCCACGTTACTGTTTTTGCCAACAACAATGCGATAAGTTCTCACCTGCCGGACGACCTTGCCCGGTTCTTCGCGCTGTATCCAAGTGTGCGGATAACGCTCGAGGAGCGTCTTAGCCACGACATCATTCGCGCCATCGCGGCCGGCCGTGCCGATGTTGGCGTGGTCGCGCTTGAGACGGGGCATCCGGACCTTGAATTTCTACCTTATCGCAAGGATCGGCTGATCCTTCTCACGCCGGTAGACCATCCGCTCGGCCAGAACCGTACCGCGAGTTTCGCTGAGTGCCTGGGCCAGCCGTTTATCAGTCTGCAGTCAGGCGCTGCGCTGCACACGTTCCTGATGAACCATGCCAGCGGTCTAGGTGGGCGCCTCGACGTCCGTGTGCAGGTCTCAGGCTATCGCGCGATCGCACGTCTGGTCTCCTCAGGGGCCGGAATTGGCGTCGTGCCGCGCTCGGCTATTGAAACGTCAGACAAGGGACGGCTTGTCGTCGTCGAGTTGATCGAGCCTTGGTCTCAGCGTGACCTGCGCGTATGCGTGCAGCGGCATCCCAACGAAAAGAACGTCTTTCGGGATAAGTTGATCGAAGTTTTATGTGGGGGCGCTGAAGATGGTCGCGCTTCTGCTACGTCTGCGCACTGACGGGAACTACGATGGCGGTTCAGGTAGGCATTACCAAGGCCGGCGACGCCTACGTCCGCACGCTTCTGGTGAGGGTTCTGTCGCAGTAAGGAAATCAGGAAAGGTCGCTTTTCAGGCGTGCTTGCCGGCGCTCTTGCCTAACATCGAGCTCTTGTCGAGTAAAGAGAAGAAAGTGTTTGCCGCATATCCGGCGATAAACGCGATTGCGAGCGGCGACGCGGAGACGGCACTGTCCTTCCAGAAAATGTCGAACAGTCCGATCACCGTGCCAATGATGATTGCAATGACGAGCCGTACGCGATTGATGAATCGACCATGGGTCGGATGGTAAGTCTTGCTGATACTTTGCTCGGACAGGTCCCTCAGAATAAAGGCCA
>NZ_JBAUSA010001017.1:0-5016 GCF_049581465.1 Caballeronia sp.
CGACGAGCCGCCCGTGATCACGGCCACCTGGCCGGTGAGGTCGATCTGGATCATGATTTCAGTCCTAGCGATTTCAGATATTGGCTCTGCGCACCCGGCCGATAGTTCAGGCGAGAAGACAACTCGGCGGCCGCATGACGCACCTTGTCCACCAGGCCGGTTTCCAGCAGCGCTGCATCGATTTCCGGCCGCGGAATCGTGATCGTGATCACCGCGACAATGCGCCCCGTGTCATTGCGCACCGGCGCAGTGACGACAGATATGCCGCGTTCGAACGATGACTGGCTGATCGCATAACCGCGCTCGGCATCGGCGCGAACCATGTCGTACAGCGCCTCGACCGTTTCCGGCGTGAGCCGCGTAAAGCGCGCGAGCACGGGCTCGGGATACAACGCGCGCAGTTCACCGAGGGAAAGATCTCCCATTAGCACGTGACCGTGCGTGGTCGCGTGGGCAGGCAGTCTCGTACCGACATTGACCTTCACCGAGCTGAAAATCGGCTCCTGGCTTTGGGCCTTCGCCACGAACACGACATCCCGGCCGTCACGAATCAAGATGTGACT
Source organism: Caballeronia sp. (assembly GCF_049581465.1). Lineage (GTDB taxonomy): Bacteria > Pseudomonadota > Gammaproteobacteria > Burkholderiales > Burkholderiaceae > Caballeronia. The sequence continues at coordinate 564 of NZ_JBAUSA010001017.1, forward strand.
CGTGAGCCCGGTCGCCGTGCGCAAGGCTTCGATGATCGGCAAGCCGAGATCGGTCAACTCCAGCGAGCTGAGATACTCGAAACCCAACCGCAATACGGCCACGCCCAGCCTGTAGTTCCGGTCCTTGTCAGCGCGTTCCAGGTAGCCGAGGGATTCGAGCGTCTGCAACAGGCGAAACACCGTGGTGCGCGGAATCTTCAGGCGCTTCGACAATTCCGGCGCGCCGAGTACCGGCTCGCGCGGTGAGAATTCGGCCAGGATCTTCAAGCCGCGCTCGAGTCCCGGCACAATGTAATTGCCATCCTCCTTGTCAGCGTCGTCAGCCATCCTGGCGAGCGTTTCGAGTGTCATTGCGTGGCTCCCTTACATTGCGCGCTGAACGCCTCGATCAAGGCGTTGTAGCGCACCGGCGCTTCGATGTAGCCCGCGTGACCCGCACCGGGAATCACCTGCAGGCTGACGTTGGCGGCTCTCGCGATCGGTTCACAGGCAGCGGGCGGCGTGATCGGGTCTTCGGCGCCGACCGCGACCGCTACGCGGCCTTTGAAGTGCGTCAGGTCGGACGCCAGATCCGCGTTGGCGAGAAGATGCGTCGCCTGCGCGTAGCCGACCGGGTCAATGCGCGCCATGTTCCATCGCACCCACTCCCGCGCGTCTTCGCTTGCGCCGCCCGACACCATGTTCACGCTGCGCTTTTCAGCCAACCCTTGCGGCCCGAGTTCAGCGAGCATCGCAAGGCGCGCATCACGCTTGTTTTCACGCACGTGCGCTGATGCCGCGCCGTATCCCCCAGCCGGAGACAACAGCAACAGTCCAGCTACCCGCGCCGCCTGCTTGCTCGCAAACGAACCCGCGACGATCGCGCCAAGCGAATGACCGACCAACACGCAGCGTTCGATCGCGAGTGCATCGAGCCAATCGCTCAGCGCGTCTGCATAGTCCGATGCCACCGGCGATGCCGCCTCTACATGGCGCGACTTTCCATACCCTGGCGCGTCCCACGCAAGCACCTGATGTGTGTCCCCCAGTGTCTCCATCTGGCGCACCCAGGATGCTGCGCCCGAGCCGATGCCGTGCAACATCACGATTGGCATGGTGCGCAGGTGCTTGTCACCTGCCTTGCGATACCCGATCGTGCGTTGTGCGACAACGGCAAGCTGCTCGGGAAAACGAGCGAGCGCGTCAGCGTGAGTGAGCGTGAAAGCGGGCGATGTCATCGGCTTAGCGCTTAAGCCGGGCCAGCGGAGAATCGGGCGGATACGTCGGCGTGATCGGCTTGGCCGCGCCGAGCATCACGCACATGAGCGCGTCTTCATCGCCAATATTGATTTCCGTGCGATACACGCCCGGAGGCACCGAGATCAGGTCACGCTCGCCGACGATCGTCTCCCAAGACTCGCCGTCCTTCTCGCACACCACTTTCATCTTTCCGCGAATCACGAAGAAAATTTCTTCGACATCCATATGAATATGGCTCGGACCAATGTTGCCGGCCGGAATGACCATGGTGGAAAACGTGAAGCCGCCGGCCGGAACCGCGTTCACGTCCTTCGCGACACCGGTGCCGCCCGTGCCGACATAACGCATCTGCGCCCGGCGATACTTCGGGTCGTAGTCCGCCTGGAACTTCAGTGCATCCCAGTCGTACTTGCGCGTTTCAAGACGTGCGACACGTGAGTCCATCCATTGGGCGAAGCTCGCTTCTTCGGGCTGTTCCCACGACTTGCATTCGATATCCGCATCGGCCATTGATTGCTCCTTCAAGAGGTTGAGTTCGTTATTGCTTGAGTGACTGAATCAGTTCATGACGAAGCCGCCGTTCACCGGCAGTAGCTGACCGGTGACGAAGCGCGCTGCATCGGACAAGAGAAACAGGACGGGACCGTTGACGTCGTCGGGCACCTGCGCACGATTGAGCGCGCGTCCTTTCAAGTAATACTCGTGGCGTTCAGCCGGCACATAGGCGGTCGCTTCGACTTCGGTCAGACCGGGCGCAATGGCGTTCACCGTGATGGCATGCGCACCGAACTCGCGGGCAAGCGAACGCGTCATCGCGATAACGGCGCCCTTGCTCGTCACATACGCGAGCAGTTTCGGCGCGCCCCACAGGGCGGTATCGGACGCAATATTCACGATACTTCCGCGCCCCGACGCCCGAAGATGCGGCATGGCAGCGACGCTCATGAGCCAGGTTCCGCGAACGTTGACGCTCATGACGGCGTCCCACGTCGTGGTGCTTAATTCGTCGGCATTCTTGCCGCCCGAATTCGTGATCGCCGCATTATTGACAAGCCCGTCGATACCCCCCATCAGCTCGGCGCTCGTCGCAACGCACGCCTGAATGCTCAGCGGGTCGTTTAAATCCAGCGACACGAAGTCCACGCGATGACCCGCTTCGCTCAGCGTCTTCGCGAACGCCCGGCCTTCGTCTTCAAGCACGTCGCCGAACGCCACGCGCGCACCCGCTTGAGCCAGCGATGTGACGAACGCCGCGCCCAATCCGCGCGCACCGCCGGTGACAAGAATCCGGCGTCCGGCGAGCGCATCACGCATGACCGTGCTCCGGCTGTTGGACTTTCAGCGCGTCGAGCGCGGCAAGATGTTGTTGCGCCCGTTGCTTGAACATGCGGCGCACGCGCGTCATGCCGACATCGTGCTGATACAGGAACTCGTGGTCGCGCGCGTTCGGCGCCATGCTTTCGAGTACGTACCGATCCTGTTCCAGCACCGCCCAATGCAGTCCTTCGAGGCGGTTGCGATACATGAATTTCCACGCGTCACGTTGCCAGCCCGAGACCTTGCGGGTGCGCCAGAAATAGACCTGGCAATTGTTTTCATCGACAGGAACGGCGAAGCCGATAATCCCGAAGTTGCCGCCCGGGCCGAACTTCTTCTTGTACGGAATAGCCAGGCGCATCCACAGACAACCGGTTTCACCGATCTCGACCCAGTCGAAATTCACGTCGCGCTGGCCGATTTTTTCGAACATCAAACCGGTGTCCGTCTTGCGCACGCGCATCTCGGCCTGCTTGTCGCCATCGGCCATGGAGTGGGACGTGGCGTGCAGATACGCGCCATGCATCGGGTCCATGACGTTGTCGATTGCGTACTGGTAATTGCACTTCCAGTGCGACATGCACAAGAAGCTCGCGTATTCCTCGCCGACCAGTTCTTCCGGCAATTGCAGCGGTGCGGGTTCCTTGTTGGCATCGTCACCGAACCAGAGAAAGATCGCGCCGGCATGTTCTTGCGCCGGATACGACTTCACGCATTTCTGCCCTTCGAGCGGACAAGCGGGCACGGCCGGCACCTTCTGCACCGTGCCGCTGCCATCGACTTCGATGCCGTGATACCAACATGCCACGCTGCCGCCGAGATTCCATCCGAGTGACAGACGCGCGCCACGATGCGGGCAACGATCTTCAAGCGCATGAATGTGGCCGTCATGGTCGCGCCACAGCACGATCTGGTCGCCCAGACGCGTCAGGCCGATCGGCGCATTCGCCACTTGCCAGCTAGGCGCGACGGGGTACCAGTAATTACGCAAGCCTCGATCGAGGTACGCCTGAACCGGTTCAATCCCGTCGGTCACGTTATCTGTATTGGGAGACGTCATTTAGCTTTACTCCTGATATCGGTAGGTGCGGCGTTCAGTCGGCCAGCGTGCGGAACTCGGCAGCAAGCCGCTCCTCGGTCCACGCAGCACCCTCGGGCGTACGAAAGCCGATACCGTTCAAGCCGTTAGCGACCTGATCCAGCTCGAGCGCGCCTGCATCGAACACGCGTTCTAGTGCATCGCCGAAGTCGTTTTCGTATTGCGTCGGCTCGGCCTTGCGCGTTTGCCAGATAAAGTTTTCGATCTCGCCCGGCTTTTCGATCACGCCCTTGCCGGCCACGTTGTTGGGCTGCGGCGCAAGCCACGGCTTGAGCGAGGGATTGAAGTTCACGGGTACTTCGTGCACGTCATTCGTTGCCATGTCATTCCACCTTGATCTGGATTTCTTCGCCGGCGAGTCGAACCGCGTAAGTCTTCAAGTCGCGGCCACCGGGCTCTTTCAGGCACTTGCCTGTCGGGATATGAAAAACGGCTTCGTGCAACGGACATTCAACCGTGTCGCCATCGACAAAACCTTGCGTCAGCAGCGCATAAGCATGCGGACACACGTTCTCAAGCGCATACAGCTCGTCGCCGACGCGATAGATACCGACCTGCGCGCCGCCCTCGATCTTGTATTCGATCGGAGAGTCCTCCGACAAGTCACCGGCATGTCCGGCGCAACGCCATTGCTTAGCCATTGCTCACTTTCTCCGGGGTTCGTTTTGTTCCATATACGGAACGTTGATTTATATGTGGTTATTATAGAAGTGGTTTCTCGCTGATCAAATAGATAAATAGCGCTCTCAGTGAAAACACTGATTAGTCTCATCAATGGGTGCTTGACCTCTCCTACAG
>NZ_JBAUSA010001018.1:0-2934 GCF_049581465.1 Caballeronia sp.
GTTTACCCTAGCTTACTCGCTCCTTTCGGCACGGGCTAGAATGTCAAAAGCGCTTGAGGAAATTTTGTATGCAAAATTCGGATACTGAGACTGCGGTAGTCACCCCGGTGATGCCTAAGGTCGAGCGGCAGCATCTGCACGACACTGTCGTCGATCATTTGCGTCGATTCATTGTCGAGGGCCTGCTCGAACCTGGAAAAAAGCTCAATGAGCGCGAGCTGTGCGAGACGCTGGGCATCTCGCGCACGCCGTTACGCGAAGCGTTGAAGGTGCTGGCGTCCGAGGGACTGATCGAGATTTCACCTAATCGGGGCGCCTCCGTACTTAAAATGTCGGAGGCTGAGCTTCGCGAGACCTTTGAGTTGATGAGCGGGCTTGAGGCGTTTTCCGGTGAACTGGCGGCCGAGCGGATTACGCTCAGCGAGATCGCCGAGATCAAGGCATTGCATTACGCCATGCTCGCTTGCCGTGCACAAAACGACCTGCCGGGGTACTACAGTCGAAATCAGGCCATCCACGACAAGATCAACGAGGCCGCCCGCAACTCTGCATTGCGCCAGACCTACATTGCGGTCAATCGACGGTTACAAGCTCTCCGGTTTCGATCCAACTTTCAGACGCCAAAGTGGGATAGGGCTATTGGCGATCATGAGCAAATGCTTGAAGCCCTCGACGCTCGGGACGGCAAGCGGCTGAGCGCAATCCTGCGCCACCACTTGCTTGAAAAGCGGGATGCGGTACTGCAGGTCTTGGGTGATGAGTCAATGGCCGAAACCAAGTTGAAGGCTTGAGGCTTTATTAGTCGACCGTACCCTTTTTCGATCCAGTTTTTCAAAGCTTGTTCAATTGCTTTTGCGTTTTCATTGCTACGCCTAGCGGCAAAGCGACTCCGACAAAGATCCCCAGTAGGGAGCCCAACGCTTGGGCGACGCCCAACGGAGTACTTTCGGATAGGCGGAGAAAGCAAAGCGCAAATAACGCAACGAATGTTTCGAACGTCTGTATCAGCATCGGGCTCCTCCTTCGCGCTGGCTTGAGTGCACGCTTGAGTGAATATAGCGGCGAGTTCAGATATCCCGTGTCAGCAAATCGCGAGCCCGACCTTCGCCTGCGAGTCGAGCTATTGATAGGATGATTTGTGTTCCGGCGCTATTGTCGGCTCTCCTCAGCGCAGCCACGCACCGAGTCAGGGACGCGCGCGTTCCACCATTAGCCCGTCAGGCGACGGGCTATGGTTCGACATCGCGGTCCTGGTCGCAGAGCGTTTTGCGCTAATTGGCAATGGCTTATTTGCTCGCTTGCAAACCCACCTTAAACGCGCGGGATCGCGGCCTGCAATTACGGCCTATGGTGCAGCCAGTCCCGCATCGGATGACTGTCCAGCCAGCGAAAATGCCGGCTCCTTGATCGCTCACGCCTGTAATGTTCGACGATCAATATTGTCGCCATGATCAGGACCATCAGTCCAAGCCAGAATACAGTCATTGATTCAGCCATGGCACTCTCCTTAGGGTCGCGACCGTCCTTACATTGTAGGCGATGGATGCCCGATGCAAGGGTTCGTCCCAGTACAGCGCGTGGCCCCGAAACGCGTTGCTATTTGGGGTTTCGCTTCTCGTCTACCTGCCCCGCGCACGGTCTAGGATCGAGTCATGCTGGCGCGAGATCACCGGATCTCCTGGAATTGGCTGCCCGGCATGCAACATGCGGTTGACCGTCGGCCACCTTGCTCGAATCTGTTTGGATGAAGCCGTTCACGAAGCACTTTATGGAGCCTTTCACGGAGCACATCATGCGAATTGAAACGTCATTTTTGTTCGATCTGGACGGCACTTTGGTGGACAGCGTCTACCAGCATGTTTTGGCATGGAAGGAAGCACTCAATTCAGAAGGGATCGAGTTATCAGTCTGGAGGATCCACCGAAAGATCGGCATGAGCGGCGGCCTTTTCATGAACCAGCTCCTGCGTGAAACGCACAGCAACATCAGCGAGGAGCGTGTAGAGCGCCTTCGTGGCGCGCACGCCGCTGCCTATAAGCGCCTACGTGCGCAGGTTTGTCCGCTGCCCGGAGCATGCGAATTGCTCGGCGCCTTGACGCAGGCTGGCACACGCTGGGCGATTGCAACCAGCGGGCGGATGGAAACGGCAGCGGTGAACCTGGAGGCGCTCGGGGTCGACCCAGCCAAGGCGGTTGTCGTCACTCGCGACGACGTCAAATATGCGAAGCCCGATCCGGATCTGTTCATTGCCGCAGCCGAGCGGCTTGGCGTGCCAATCGAGCACACCGTCGTTGTTGGGGACAGCATCTGGGACATGCTGGCCGCGCGTCGATGCCGCTCGCTCGGTGTCGGCTTGCTGTCGGGCGGATATGGGACCGAGGAACTCGAACGCGCGGGCGCGCTACGGGTTTATGAAGACCCCGCGGATCTGCTTTTTCATCTTGACGAGGTTGCAGCGAGGCCTTGATCTGCTGGGCGCTTACCAAGGCTCCCGCTGGCCGGCACTAAAAATCCACCTGTTGGTCCGTCAGCGGGGAGCAACGCCAAGCGGATCGCGGCAGCGGCTCCCTGCTGTACCGACTGGTAGCCGCGGTGCGCGTTCAGATCGGTTGCCGTAAAGCCCCGGATCGACCGCATTGACCTTGATGCCGGCGTCCTTGAGCTCAGCGGCCAACTGCACGGTCAGCATGTTCAGTGCTCGGATACTCGTTGAAGTCCCGTGTCAGATACCCAAAGTTGCGCGCTATGCGCGCTAGCATATTGCTAAGCATCCCTATACTGTTTCCATCAAATATACGAGAGTATCGCGCCATTCCCCCCTAATCAGCACGTTTTTGCGGTAACGGTCCGCTGGACGCATCCCGAGCTTTTCCAATATGCGGATAGACGCGGCGTTTTCGGGTCGGCTGGTTGCAAAGATTCGTTGCACCTTCC
>NZ_JBAUSA010001019.1:0-3883 GCF_049581465.1 Caballeronia sp.
ACGCCACCCTGGTCCATTGCGCCCACGAGTACACCTTATCGAACATTCGCTTTGCCCGTGCCGCCGAACCGGCCAACGCCGCGCTGGCCGCATGGCAGGCCAAAGCTCAGCAAATACGCACGGCCAACCAGCCGACTGTCCCGACCACATTGGCGCACGAGCGCGCAGTCAATCCGTTTCTACGGGTCGATACCGACGATCTCCGGTCCACGCTGGCCGCGCAGTTCAAACGGCCGGTTCGCGATCGTCTCGACGCTTTTACCCTGCTGCGCGGCTGGAAAGACAAATTTTGACGATCCCGCTCAATCCGCCGTCATCAGACGCCAATCTTCATCCCAAACGTTGAAATCCTTTGCATGCCTCGGATTTTGCAGTGTTTTATAGCAATTTGATTGACGGGGAGGGGGCGCTTCCGTACTATCGGGTCCAAATTTCCAAGCACATTTTTTGGAATCTCGAGACGTTCATGCGATTGATTTTCAGCGCGCTCCTCGTCCTGACATTGGCTGCATGTGCCAGCCAGGGCCCGACAGCGACCAACTCCCTCAATTCCCTCCCATCTGCGCAAACGCAGCAAGCTGTAGCCGACGCCATCCGCAAGACCGCCGCCGCCCGCGAAACGATTGACGTTGACAAGACCTCTCTTGATTCACTTTCCGGGCCCGACGGCGACTTATGGGGCCGTATCCGCCGTGGTTTCCAGATTCCCGACCTGCAAAGCGACCTCGTCGACATGCAGGCGAACTGGTATGCGCAGCGCCCGGATTACGTCGAGCGCATGACTGGCCGCTCGCAGAAATACCTGTATCACATCGTCGAGGAGCTCGAGCAACGGCATATGCCGACCGAGCTCGCGTTGTTGCCGTTCATTGAGTCGGCTTATAACCCGCAGGCGTTGTCGGTGGCGAAAGCCGCTGGCATGTGGCAGTTCGTGCCGGGTACGGGCCGCGACTACAACCTGAAGCAGAACATGTTTCAGGACGAACGGCGCGACGTGCTGGCGTCGACGAGCGCGGCGCTCGATTATCTTTCGCGTCTCCACGACATGTTCGGCGACTGGCACCTCGCGCTCGCCGCATACAACTGGGGCGAGGGCAACGTACAGCGCGCGATCGCGAAGAACGAGGCCATGGGCTTGCCGACCGACTACGAAAGCTTGCGCATGCCGAACGAGACGCGCAACTACGTGCCGAAGTTGCAGGCAGTGAAGAATATCGTCATGAACCCGGCGCAATATGGCCTGACGCTGCCGGATATCCCGAATCACCCGTATTTTGTGACCGTCACCACGTCGCGCGATATCGACGTGACGATGGCCGCCAAGCTCGCGGCCATGCCGGTGGAGGAATTCCGCTCGCTGAATCCGTCGTTTGCGAAGCCGGTGATCCTGGGCGCGACCAACCCCCAAATCCTGCTTCCGTTCGATAACGCCAGCACCTTCCAGAAAAACCTGAAGTCGTACTCGGGTGCGTTGTCTTCGTGGACCACGTACACGGTCACCGAGCGCGCAGCGCCCGCCGCCATCGCGCAGAAAATTGGTGTCGATGCGGATACGTTGATGTCGGTGAACCGCATTCCGGCGGGTATGCGCCTGAAGGCGGGCTCGACCATCGTCGTGCCGCGCGGTGACGACGACGACGAGGACATCAGCGCCGATGTCGCCGAAAGCGCGATGCTGGCGGTCGAACCGGATGTTCCCGACACCCGCAAGATGCTGATTCGCGTACGCCGCGCTCAATCGATGTCCACGTTCGCGCAACGCTACAACGTGTCGGTGGGGCAGGTCAAAGGCTGGAACCGTACTCATCGCGATTCGGTCATGCCGGGCCAGTTGATCGTGCTGCATGTGCCGATTGGACGCGCGATGCCCGACGAACCGGGTCCTGTACGCGTCGAAACGGTCGCGGCATCGGGCAAAACGAAGGGTGGCGTGATGCGCATTGGTACGCATGTGCCGACCGCGAAAAACGCTGCGCGCGGCGCTAAAACGGAGCCGGCCAAGGTGACGCGCGTCGCCGAGCCGACGACCGCATCTTCGAAGAAGGCGGTCAAGCCTGTGGCGGCCGCACCGAAGAAAACCGCCGACAAGAAGAAACAGAAACAGGAGTAAATTCTGACCCGCTCGTCAGGAAACCACGCCGTCGCCAAGGTGACGGCGTTTTCAATTGTTCTCGCGCGTTAAACTTTCGCTCCACTTCACTCAGACACCTTCCGAACGTTCTATGGCGTCTTCCGTCCGTCTTCGCGTATTCCTCCTGTTTTCGGCCGGCTATTTCGTCTCGTACGTTTTCCGTGGCGTGAACCTCGGCTTTGCGCCGTACCTCACGCACGATCTGGGTTTGTCGGGCGCCGATCTGGGGCTGCTCACGTCCCTCTACTTCCTCGGCTTCGCGGCGGCGCAAATTCCGGTCGGCGTTTTGCTCGATCGCTTCGGGCCGCGCCGCGTGACCGCCGGCATGCTCATGTTCGCGGCGCTGGGCATCGGCGTGTGCGGAGCGGCGCATAGCCTGGGCGCGATGATGCTGGGCCGGCTGCTGATCGGCGTGGGCGTCTCCGTGTGCCTGAGCGCAGCGTTCAAGGCTCTCGCTCAAGTTCTTCCCGTCGCGCGTCTACCGCTGATGAACGGCCTGACCATGGCGATGGGCGGTCTCGGCGGCGTGGTTGTCGGCTCGCCGCTCGCTTCGCTGCTCGACGTCACCAGCTGGCGCAGCGTGTGTTTTGGCCTGGTCGTATTCACGCTTGCGGTCGCGGCCGTCATCTTCCTGTTCGCGCCGGACAAGCGCGATGCGCACTCCCAGGCGGGCGTGATCATGCAATTCAAAGGCACGTGGCACATCTTGCGCAGCGGCGTGTTCTGGAAGGTCGCGTCGTTCTCGGTCGTCACACAAGGCGTGTTCTACGCGATGCAATCGCTCTGGATACGGCCCTATCTCCTTTACGTCATGGGCCTGAGCGCCGGATACACCGCCGGGCTCGTCTCGGTGCTCGGCTTCGCGATGATGTTCGGCTGCGTGGGCTTCGGCGCAGCCGCGCGCAGCCTCGAGAAGCGCGGCGTCACCGTGTACGCGTTCTGCGGTGTCGGCATGGCGCTGTTCGTTGCGGTGCAGTTGCTGATGCTCGCGCGCCTGCCGATTCCGCCGGCGTTGCTGGTCGCGTGCTACGGGGTGTTCGGCGGGACCGGCATCCTGAGCTATGCGGTCATGACGGAATACTTCCCGACGCACATGATTGGCCGTGTTCACTCGACGCTCACGCTCGTCATCTTCGTGCTGATCTTTGGCTTCCAGGTGGGCATTGGCGCATTCGTATCGATGTGGCCCGCGCAAGGCGGTCACTATCCGGCCGCCGCCCATATGAGCGCGTGGGGCGCCTTGATCGCGTTGCAGATCGCGAGTGCCGTCTGGTACATCCTGCCGGGCCGGGTTCTTGAAAAGAACCGCAGCGTCGCGTCATAGCCTGCCCACGGCCCTCCGGCCAAGGCTCGCAGCACGTTGCATGGAACGCGTCTTGCGTGCGGCGCGTCTCAAATTTGGAGATAGGGGCGGTTTTCGGCTACAATTCAAAGGTTTGAGCAAATCAACCCGCACCCTAGCGCCTACCTCCCACTCACCGTTCATCCGCCGCGCCTCGCAGTACGCGCGCATGCCGCCGAACGCCTGATTTGTGCTTTTGACCATCCGAAGCGCCATCGGCTTATGTCGCGAGTCATGTGCTGAGTCTCGATCCAACGCGATGCGGGTCTGTGCGCGCCAATCATCGGCCGCGCGCGACTCCACGGTCGGATGACAGGTCGGCAACAGGGTGTTCTCCCCAAGGAGCCTCCCGTGTTGCCGTCATTCTCTCCCGCAATCCTCGCACTCGCCGACGGCACGGTCTTTCGTGG
>NZ_JBAUSA010001020.1:0-3499 GCF_049581465.1 Caballeronia sp.
CTGCTTAAGTCGGATTTTCTTGCTTATTTCTGTTAGCCCCTATCCGGGGCGGGACTTCATTTCTTTTCAAACGCGAAAAGAAACGAAGCAAAGAAACGCGTTTTAAACCGCCAATTTTTAAGTGTCGTCGTTGCTCATTTCAGGTTTTTGGCACGAACGTAGTGCCGCCCCCACACATCAACCCGCAGTCGAACCCCTCCCCCACGCACCAACGCCACGCACACGCTTCGCCTCCACGGCCCCTATCCCGTTGCCGATAGCGGCAACGCCCGCAATGAGGTCATTTACGGAACCGCTAACAGGGCCGGCGGTACCCCACCCTAGTTCGGTTTCAACAACACCTTGATCGAGTCCAGCGAGTTGGCAATCTTGATCGCTTCGTCCCACTCCTCCAAGGAAAAGCCATGCGTCACTATTCCCTTCGATGTCACCAACCCCCGCGCCAGTAAATCCATCGCAATCGGATAGCAGTACGGCCCCAAATGCGCACCCCGTACGTCAAGTTCCTTCCGATCCCCAATTACCGACCAGTCCACCGTCGTGTCACTCCCAAATACCGAAAACTCCACGAACCGCCCAAGCTTTCGAATCATCTCCAAACCCTGCGATACACCTATCGGCGCGCCCGTCGTCTCAATGTAGACGTCGCATCCGTATTGCTCCGTTAGCGACTTGACAATGCTAAGCGCATCCTCGTTCTTCGGGTTGATCGTGACGTCAGCGCCATATTCCCGCGCCAACGCCAACCGCTCTTCCACCAAATCGATCACCACGAGTTTCTTCGGCGTCTTCAAATGCGCTACCTGCGTCATCATCAAACCCAATGGCCCCGCGCCCGCTATCACTACAACATCGTCGAGTTGAATATCCCCACGATTCACCGCGTGGATCGCACACGACATTGGCTCAATAATCGCAGCATCCTCAAGCGAAATGCCATCCGGAATCTTGTGGACAATCGCCGTCGGCGGAATCCGCATGTATTGCGCCATGCCGCCATCGGCAACCTCGCGCTGAAAACCAAAGATGTTGTGCACCTCACACATCCAGTACTGACCGGACTTGCAATAGCGGCACTTTCCACACGGAACAATCTGCTCCGCAATCACGCGTTCACCCACTTCCACGCCGAAGTGCTCGCCGGCACCTTCGCCCAGATCCTCCACATAGCCAAAGAATTCATGGCCAGGAATCACCGGCGCTTTTATCCACGGACTCGGCCCTCCCCAAAACATCCTGGCGCCCGAATAACACTTGCAATCGCTCGCGCATATTCCGCACGCGGCAATGCGGATGACCATCTCGTTTCGCGCCGCCGTCGGACGCTTCACCGACTCGACCCGATAGTCCTCAGGCGCATGGCAGACAATCGCGGTCATCCGCGAGTCCTCAGTTGAAATGCTCATGGTGCTCTCCTCATGTTGTCCGGGGTTTGTCCGGCCCATCTCAGCGTTCGATCAGCGCCTTGCGATGGACTGAAATTAGCCCCATCGGAATCGTTTCACCACTGAAAATGAAACTCCCCGCCAATATCGTGTCGCGTCGGGGTATGTCCTTAGTCACCAATACTCCAGCTTTTATGCATCGCAAAAACCTGTTCGTGCCCTGAAATACAGGGCTTCCACCCGCCTCCAAATTGCTGCGCAGCGCCTTGACTTTCGTCGAAGCGGATACGATCATTCGCTCACGTAAAGAGCAATTGATCGCGCAGTGAAGAATTCGAAGCGGAGAATCTTGGGCTTTTTCCTTCCGCGTTCGGACAACAGAGACAAGCACACAGAACAGCTCCCGGCCAGGGTTCCATTCGACGCCGCGGCGCATCCAGATCAAAGGAAGGAAGACATGACTACCCAAAGCGGCGCGCCCGCCAATGTGATCCTGCACATCGGCGCGGGCTCTTTTCATCGTGCGCATCAGGCGTGGTATCTGCATCGGCTGATCGAATCAGGAGACACGCGGTGGTCGCTCACCGTCGGCAATATTCGCGGCGACATGAATGCGGTGCTCGACGCGCTGGCCGCCCAGAAGGGCGTCTACACGCTTGAAACCGTTACGCCGCAAGGCGAACGCGCCTATGAAACCATCCGCTCGATCACGCACGTCGTGCCCTGGGCCGCGGACCTGAACGCGCTCGTGGCAGCGGGATCGGCGCCTGAATGCAAGATCGTCTCGTTCACCGTGACCGAAGGCGGTTATTACCTCGATGAACACCACAAGCTGGACACGGCAAACCCCGATGTCGCGGCTGATTTAAAGGGCGCACGCACGACTATCTACGGCGCGCTGGCCGCGATTCTCGATGCCCGGATGAAGCAGGGCACCGGCCCGGTGACGCTGCAAAACTGCGACAACCTGCGCAGCAACGGCGACCGTTTCAAGGCCGGCATGCTCGAATTCCTGCAACTGCGCGGTGAGACCGCGCTGCGCGAATGGATGATCGCGAACACCCTCTGCCCGAATGCGATGGTCGACCGCATCACGCCACGTCCCACGCCGGACGTGCACGACCGCGTGCTCGCCGCGACGGGTTTCGACGACAAGGCCCCGGTCATGGGCGAAGCGTTTATCCAGTGGGTCATCGAAGACGAATTCATCGCAGGGCGGCCGGCCTGGGAAAATGCCGGCGCGGAAATGGTTCACTCGGTATTGCCTTACGAGGAGGCGAAGATCCGCATTCTCAACGCGACGCATAGCTGTATTGCGTGGGCGGGAACGCTGGTTGGCTTGCAATACATTCATGAAGGCACGCAGGACGCCGAAATTCGCGAACTCGCCGATGCCTATGTCACGCAGGACGTGATTCCGTGCCTGTCGCCAAGCCCTATCGACCTGGCGAAATATCGCGATGTCGTGCTCGACCGCTTCGTCAATCCGTATATCCAGGACACGAATCAGCGAGTCGCCGCCGATGGCTACTCGAAGATCCCCGGCTTCATCGCGCCGACCTTGCGTGAGTGTTTCGCGCGACAAGTCGATCCGAACGCGACCGCGATGCTGCCCGCGCTGTTCTTCCGCTTTCTCGAACGCTGGCACCAGGGCAAGCTGCCTTATGCGTATCAGGACGGCGTGATGGACCCCGCCACCGCGCACGCTTTCTTCGAAACAGGCGACCCGGTGAAGGCTTTCGTCGCCGATAAACTGCTGTGGGGCAGCCTCGCTCAAAGCGCCGAACTGGAACGCGTGCTGCGCGCTGCAATCGGCCGTGTCGATGCATGGCTCGTTAGCCGCAAGTAAATATTTTCGTTCAATAATCGTCCCGCTCCGGTGTTACGCCAATGGCGTAACGCCGGTCTCGGCGCTACATTGGCGCCTCCGGTTCCGCGTCCAACCATCGCACTCAAAGCCAACGCCCAAGGGTTCGTCCATGTATCTAGGCATTGATCTCGGCACCTCCGAAGTAAAAGTTCTCCTCCTCGCGAGCGACGGCAGTGTCGTCGGCACAGCGGGCACGCCCTTCACCGTATCGCGTCCGAAACCCCGCTGGTCTGAGCAAAATCCG
>NZ_JBAUSA010001021.1:0-4246 GCF_049581465.1 Caballeronia sp.
CCTCCTGAAGACTCCGCGCGGCCCCGTTGCGCCGTCCGCCGGCCATTGACGGCAAAACTACTATTTATGATGTTCGCTAGCCCTACTGCCCCTCTATTTCTTACGCTGCTGGCGTCCGCGTGCGTCATCTCGGCCTGTACGGTCGGCCCTGACTACGCCGGTGCTCCGCAGGTCGCGCCTGATGCGGCGCACGCGGCCAACTTCGTGCGCACGCCCGCGGTCGGTATCGTCTCCACGCGCGCGCCAAGTCAATGGTGGCTGGCACTCGACGATCCGCAATTGAACGCGCTCATCGACGCCACACTGGCCCATAACCCGGACGTTCACGCGGCGCAAGCGCGTCTGCGCGAAGCGCGCGCGCAGTTGCAACACCAACAGGCGGACGGCATGCCCAGCGTCTCTTTCGACGCTGCCGCGTTGCGCGTGCGCGACCCCAACCTGAGTTCGCTGTCATCGTCCCAGGGTAGCTCGGGCAGCTCATCGTCATCCGGCGGAGGACCGCTACAGCTCTATACAGCGGGCTTCGATGCTTCGTGGGAGATCGATCTGTTCGGCGGCACCCGACGCGCGGTAGAAGCCGCGTCGGCGCAAGCGGATGCGGTCGACGCCGACCTCGCCGACACGCAAGTGTCGCTCGCGGCCGAAGTCGCGCAAGCCTATGTGGATCTGCGTGACGAGCAGCAGCGCCTGACGCTTGCGCAACGCTCGGCGGAACTCGAGCAGCAGATGCTCACGCTGACGCAGCAGCGTCGCGCGCGCGGCACGGCGGCAGAAGTCGATGTGGAGCGCCTGACCACGCAGGTCGAGAGTACCCGCGCGACGCTGACGCCGCTGGACGCGCAAGTGGCCGACTCGCTCGATCAGGCGTTGTCGGCGTTACGCCCCCTGCCAGCGTTGCCGGCGTCCGTCGCTATCGGCGACCCTGCCTCAATGCTGCAGCAACGGCCCGATATTCGCGCAGCGGAACGGCGGCTTGCTTCCAGCAACGCCGTGATCGGCGAGAACAAGGCTGACTTCTTCCCGAAGGTAACGCTGTTCGGTGACCTAAGCTACACCGCCGCCGATCCGGGCCACCTTGTCCGCAAGAACAATTTCAGCTGGATCGGCGCGCCTTATCTGCAGTGGAACATACTGGACTTTGGCCGCACGCTCTCGAGCGTTCACAGCGCTGAGGCTTCCCGCGACGAGGCCGATGCGAAATACACGCATGCCGTGCTCGCCGCCTTGCAGGACGCGAATGGTTCGCTGTCGCGTTATGGACACCAGCGCGAACATCTGGCTACGTTGCAGCAAGTGCAGGCGTCGGCGGACCGCTCGGCTACGTTGATGCGTCAGCGTTATACAGCCGGCACATCGAGCCTGATCGATTTACTCGATACGCAACGCACGCAGTTCAGCGCGCAGCAGAATGTAGTCGCCGGACAAGCCGAATTGCTAAAGGATTTTGTTTCGTTGCAGAAGAGCCTGGGTTTGGGCTGGCGATTGCAGGGGTGACGCGCACCTCGCCGGCAACCTCCTGCGCATGGCCCATATAGCCGGACATGGCCGGTCCCTGAGCGGGTCCTGCTTCAGCGATCGCAATCACCGAGTGTAAGCTGGCACGATCGGACGCTTCTGGTCCTTCGCGGGCTCATGGACTTGCCGACTCATGCGGTAGTTCAGCCTGCTCTACGCCTCAGATACTTGATTGGAAAAGGGGATGTCATGGCAAGGGATGAAATTGTCTGGGGGATCCTGGGCACAGCGAAGATCAACGACAAGGTTGTCATGCCCATGCACAGCGCGCCAAAGTGTCGGGTGAAGGGCATTGCGTCGCGATCTCAGGAGAAGGCTCGGGAAGCCGCAGCCAAATATGGTTTGACCGTCGCATACGACAGTTACGAGGCACTCCTGGCGGACCCGGAAATCGACGCGGTCTACATTCCACTGCCCAATCACCTCCACGTGGAATGGACGATCAAATCCGTCGAGGCGGGCAAGCACGTCCTGTGTGAGAAGCCGATCGGGCTGGACGCCCAACAGGTTGAACGCCTCATCGCTGCGCGCGACAGGCACGGCCGATACATACAGGAAGCCTTCATGGTCCGCACGCATCCGCAATGGTTGAAGGTGCGCGCCTTGATTGACGAAGGTACCATCGGCGAATTGCGGGCAGTAACCGGCGGCTTCGCCTATAACAACACGAACCCGCACGATATCCGCAACCAGAGCGAACTAGGGGGCGGCGGTCTGCTCGATATTGGTTGTTATCCCATCACAACGTCACGCTTCATTACCCGGTGTGAGCCAAGGCGAGTGGTTGCCCTGATGGAGCAGGATCCGGTATTCGAAGTGGACCGGCTTGGCTCTGTGCTGATGGACTTTGACGGTGTGCAGGCGAGTTTCTTTTACTCGACTCAGACCCATAACTATCAGCGGATGCAATTTCACGGTACCAAGGGGCGGATCGAGGTCGAGATTCCATTCAATGCACCCAGCGATCGGCCGGCGCGTCTGTTGGTGAGTCAAAACACCAGCGCCGGTGTCGGGGCTGATCGCTGGCTCGAACTTCCAGTGTGCGATCAATATGGCGTCGCAGCCGGCATGTTCGCGGAGGCGATATTGAGCGGAAGTCCGCAGGCTATGCCGCTAGAAGATGCGCGCGCAAACATGCGAGTGATCGACGCCGTGTTCCGCTCGGCTCGATCGGGCGCGTGGGAGAGAATCGTGGAGAATTGAGGTGCTGCGCAGGGGCAACCTCCGCCATGCATTTGCCCACTATGCGTAGCGCATCTCTTCGAGATCGGCGATCAGTCCCGTACCCTTTGGCTGCCATGCCAATCGTTCCTGCGTAAGCGCGCTGGATGCGGACATGTCGGAGCCGACGAATGCACTGAGCCAGCCGAAGTGCGCGGGTGCATCTGCGGCAGCAATGCTCTTTACCGGTACGTTCAGGCCGCGACCAATGACTTCAGCAATGATCCGCAGCGGTATGCCCTCCTCGGCGACTGCATGGTACCGGCTGCCCGCCCCGCGCTTCTCTAACGCGAGAACGTAGAGACGGGCTGCGTCACTGACATGCACAGCCGACCAGCGGTTGAGGCCGCCGTCAACATAGGCGGAAACGCCCTTCTGTCGAGCCAGTTCGATCAAGGGGCTGATAAGACCTTGCTTAACGCAATTGTGGACTTGCGAAAGGCGCACCACCGAGACGTTGACACCACGCTGTGCCAACGCACCACAGGTGAGTTCCGATGCCTTGCGGGGGTTCGGGTGGTCAGGATTAAAGTGGTATTCGGTCGCGGGCTTGCCGTGCCCGGCACCACCCATTCCAGTCACAGAGGTAACAATGAAAGGGCGATCCGATCCGTGCAGCGCAGAGCCCATGGCTTCGATGGCTTGCCGGTCTGCGTCGCAGTTCGCCACGAACTTCGAAAAGTCGTGATTGAAGGCCGTGTGGATGATCCCATCTGCCAAGCCTGCGCCGAGACGCAGGCTTTCGAGGTCCTCGATATCGCCACGATGCACTTCAGCTCCGACAGCGGCGAGCGATTGGGCGCCCGCGTCCGACCGTGTCAGCCCGAGTACCTGATGGCCAGCGTCGATGAGTTCGCGAACAACCTTCGTTCCAATAAAGCCGGTGGCGCCGGTAACAAAAACACGCATGGTAAGCTTTCCTTTGGGTGGGCTAAAGTTGTTTAGCGTGGGCTATAAGGCTGCGATCAAGGCCGCAGTCGCAGACCCGTGACACCTACTGTAGATTCCGTTCGCGGTACGATCAATGTCGTATAGTCCGCATTTTTGGATCAAACGTCCGGAAATTTCATGGACCCACTCTCAGACATGTTGTCTTTACTGAAGCCTCGCAGCCTTGTATCGGGCGGCGTTTCAATGAGCCACAACACGGCGATTCAATGGCCACAACATGAAGGCATCAAATGCTATGCCGTGGTCTCTGGTCAATGCTGGCTGTCTGTGGATGGCGTTACCGATCCCGTGCTTCTCACGGCTGGCGACTGCTACTTGTTGCCGCCGGGGCCGCCTTTCTGTCTTGCCACCCACCTGTCGGTAAAACCTGTCGACTTCCAACTGCTACGTGTAGCGGGGGGATTGGGTACGGCTATTTTTGGCAGCGAAGGAGAGGGTTGTTATCTCGTCGGCGGTCACTTCTTACTCACGGGTGGCCACGCCGACATGTTATTGGGCTCGCTGCCGCCTATCGTGCATATCCGCAAGGAGTCGGATAAGGCGGCGATGCGTTGGTCGC
>NZ_JBAUSA010001022.1:0-5822 GCF_049581465.1 Caballeronia sp.
CCACCGATGATCGCTGCCGCAAAAATAAGGGCTGTCAGGACGAGCCCTAATGCTTTTCGTAGAAACATGATCCCACTCTGGTGTTGATGATCTGTGATTGATCTTTACTTGTAGACGGACAGTCCGAGCACGGAACAGATGCAAACCAGCATGCTCGCGCGGAACAAGGAAGGGTGCCAGACGTACCGGTAAAGTCCTGTGCGTGCAAGCACCCGGTCGACGATCCACGCGAGCAGGGCGCCCACGGCGAACAGCAAAAGGATCGTTGGAATGTAGGCATCTGGAACAGCAAGATCACGTGGCATGGCGTGCTCCCCTTCGTTGGGTGGGTGTACCGCTCGCGATAGCTGCCAGCGGTGACTGCGGATCGAGGAGGGCGCTTCGTACGAAGTGCAGTTGACTGAGAATGCGTCGGACTCCGTCGTATTCGACGGGCGAGGAACTGTCCCTGTCAACGAGCCTGGCTACGTCGTCGATTGCTCGATCGGTCAGGCGCCGCGCCGCAGCCGCGCGGGCTTCAGTGGGCCGGTTAAAAAGGCGGGCTATCGCGTCCAGTCCTCTCGCCACGGATTCATGGCATTCAGCGCGCGCCGGGTCGCGGCCCGCAGGTTTAAGCAGGTGGATCTCGTGGCGTATGTCGATTACCGCATGGCCGACCTCGAGCACCGCAAATAGCCATTGCAGGTTTTCATGTTGAAGATCGTCCTGCCCGGCGGAAAGCGCGCTGATCTGGGAGAACAGGTCGCGGGCACCGCTTTCGAAGCGGTTACTGAGATTGTTGATTCGTCGCGAGCACGCGATGACTACCTGGCCGCGCAATTCTGTCAGGAGCAGCCGTCGAAGCCAGGGTGCCTCCGTCGGGAGGACGACTGCGAAGGCGACGGCGACAGCGATCATCCCGAGAACAATAGCGATGGCGTTGTTGATGAAGGCGGTGGGGTCATACTGAATGACGTTGTCAGGACCGGCAAGAAAGCAGAAAAAAATGCAGTACCCGATTCCGATGCCGGCAGTTTGCTTGCGCGTACTGAGGTACACGCCAAACATCAGGAACGGAGTCAGCGCAGCGCCGAGCAAAACGAATCCGTCAAGGTTTGGGTACAACACAAACGTGACGAAGGATCCGGCAACTGCGGCGATTCCCGTGCCAATCGCCATCTGGATCGCCATGCGTGCCGGGGATGCGGAGGCCGCAGCGAGCGCACAGACGGTTGCAGCAATCAGGACCATCGTGGCGCCGCTTGGCCACGCGCTTGCGAGCCAGAATACCGCTACGACGAGCGTGACCAGGGTCGCACGAAGGCCCGCCGCCACGGCGGCGAGTAAGCTGGTTTTGGGAACGTAGCGTTCAGCCCACCGTTCCCGCTCGTGAGAGGGCGCGGCTAGCGAGGCGTAAGTCTGCGCGTAGTCGTGGAGGTCATCGACGAATCGGTAAAGGAGTTCCGCCGCGGTGTCGAACTCGAGGAGCGTCGAGCGCGTAGCGGACTTGAACTCGGCCCGTGTCACCCCGATACGCGCCGGCAGTGCATTCTTGAAGGCCGCGAGGTGCCCCGCTGCGTGGGAGGCGTCTGCCGCGTTCTGCACAGGCCGGCCTGCCTTTTTGAGCAATGGGGCGATCTCATGGAAATAGGGCTCGAGGGCATCGACGGTGGTCTGCGCCGCGTTCAGCCGCAAGCGATTCATTAACTGATGTAGTGCGTGAAAACGCGTTGATACCGTCATGAACTCACTGTTCAACCGCGCCAGCCGCCCGCTTCTCATTCGGGTATCCGGCTGTTCGAACACCGCCACGCTCCGGGCCGCCTCGAAGCCGACAATATCCGCGACGAACCCTGCGTTCATTGTTTCGATCTGGGCGCGATCTACCCCGCCGGCCAAGGCGAGTCCTACGTAGTCCACAAAATTTTTAAACCGAAGGCGCACCGTAGATCGAATCTGTTCGCCGGCGTACTGCGGGAGCACGAGCGCGCTGATCGCGCCTGAGCACACAATGCCCAGCGTCACTTCGGCTGTACGGGTCATGGCCGACAGGAAAGCCCCGTCGGGCTGTTGAGCTGCGGGAATACCGATCAGGGCCGCCGTGTACCCGGCGAGAACGAAACCATAGGATTTGAAATGGCGGTTGCGCGCGGCGCCCGCCGTGCAGATGCCAACCCAGATCGCCGTCGCCGAAAGAAACAGGATGCGCTGCTGGGAGAACAGCGCAACCAGTGCAAGCATGACGACGAGTCCTACGATCGTCCCGCAAAGCCGGTAGAAGCTCTTCGCGATAACCATGCCGCTTTGCGGCAGCATGACAACGAAAACGGTGGTCATCGCGGTGCGCGGCTGGGGCAGTTGCAGCCGCATGGCGATAAGCAGCGACAGTAGTGCGGCGAGCACCGTCTTGAACACGTAGATCCAGGTGAGCCCGTCGGTGCGCGCCCAGTCTGCAATAGCGGTCCGCAGCGACGCTTTCGTCTGCAGGGAGGAGGAAGGCATAGGTGCGCGCCTTACCGGGTTTCGAACCAATGAAGCGACTGTAGCTGCTCGACTGGACCGACGTGCTGCGAGGGACTAAGCGTGCGATCGGCGGGACCATTCGATGGGTCGTCGAGGCCGCCGCCCAGTGCGGTGACCAGCGACGCGTGTACAACGAGTTGTTCGGCCTGTACTCTCGCCAACTGTTGCTTCGCATGAAGTAACTGCGTCTGCGCCACGAGGACGTTGACGTAGTCCGTCAGCCCGCGTCTGAAGCTCTGCTTAGCAAGGTCGTAGGTCTTCTGCGCGATGACCACGGACCGCTGTGCATCGTCTTGCTGGGTTTGAAGCGACCGGGTGCGCACGACTTCGTCCGACACGTCCTTGAGGGCCCCGACGATGGTCTGGTTATAGCCCTCTACCGCTTCGTCATATCCAGCCGATGCGGCACCTAGTTGAGCCCGAAGTCGCCCACCGTCAAGAATAGGCAATGACAGTGCCGGCCCCCCGGTCCAGCTACCGCTTTGTGATTTGAGAAACTGGAATAGCGGGCCCATCGCGGCGTAACCGCCTATTGACGCGAGCAGATTGATGTCGGGATAGAAGTCGGCCTTCGCGACATCTATTCCACGCGCCTGTGCCGCTACTGTCCAGCGTGCGGCAACTACATCCGGACGATGCCCGATGAGGTCGGCTGGCAGCACCGAAGGAAGGCCGGCAGGCGCAGTGAGGGCGAGCGACGGACGCGTGATTGAGTCGCCCGCGCCAGGACCTTTGCCTGCCAGAGCGGCTAACTGGTTTTTCGCGAGGGCAATCGATTCCTCGATCGTGTCGATTTCGCGTTCGTATTCGGGAAGCGGCGTTTCAGCCTGGCTTACTTCGAGCTGCGTGCCAATTCCGCCCGCGAGCCGCTGTTGCGCAAGCGACAGGATCTGACGCTGCTGCGTGAGCGCCGACTCCGAGATATCGAGCAGTACGTAATCTCGTGACATGCCGATGTAAGTGCGCACGACATTCGCCTCGACCTCAAGACGGGCGGCGCGGGCGTCTGCCGCGCTCGCGTGAGCGACGTCGAGCGCGCTTTCGGCAGCATGCTTGTCCCGGCCCCATAGGTCGAGGTGGTACGAAAGGGCGATCGTGCCCGTGTTGTTCCACGTGGTCTGGTTTGCAAGCGGACCGGGACCGTAGAAGACGTTGTCGGGCCAATGCTCCCGCGTAATCGACATGTCGCCATTGACCTGAGGGGAGAGAGCTGCGCGAGCAACGCTTGCTATGGAAAGAGCGGCGCGCACGCGCGCTTGCGCAACCGCCAGAGTGGGGCTGCCTGACTGCGCGGCTTCGACCCATGCGTCCAGTTGCGGGTCTGCGTAGGCTTTCCACCAGTCCGTGGCGGGCCACGCTGCGTCCGCGTTAGCCGAACGGATCGCCGCACCGGCATCTAGCTTTGACGCGTCATCCAGCTCGCTTTGAGGGGCGACTTTGCCTGTGCTTGCACAGCCTGCGATCGTCACGAGGATGGCGAGAGTCGCAACATAGACGACTCTCTGTGACGTTGACGCTCGCACGGGTTTCCCTCCTACGTGAATAGTTGCAATGCGGCGAATTATATGGACGTCGATAACGGGGACCAATCGCCGTTTACACAAAGTATCTTTACAATATCCCGCACAATGCGGCTAATTCGGCGTGCAACAATTGCGCAAAAGCGAAACAGCAATCAACGTTGGACGACGATATGGATACGCTCCAGAACATGCGCCTTTTCTTGCGCGTCGCGGAGGCGGGCAGTTTCACTGCGGCGGCTCACCAGATGGGAACGACCATCGCTCATGCGTCTCGCGCCGTAAGCGATCTCGAATCTCACCTGCAAACGCGCCTGTTGCAACGGACGACACGTCGTGTCGCGTTGACAGAGGCCGGCAGTCGCTATGTGGAGCGCTGCGAGCAGATACTTGCGTACGTGGATGAGGCGGAGGCCGAAGCGGGCGACACGCACTCGCATCCTGCGGGAAAGCTGAAAATGCACGCAATGAGCAGCTTCGGGAAACATTATGTTGTCCCGATGATTTCGCGATATCGCGAGCGTTATCCGCAGGTAAGTGTCGAGCTGACCCTGGCGCAGCGCATGCCGGATCTGGTCGATGAAGGATATGACGTCGCGCTTGTCCAGGCACCCGCTGATCTGCCTGATTCCAGCCTGAGTTCCCAGTGGCTGGGTAGCGCCTGCAGTATCGCGTGTGCTTCTCCAGCCTATATTGCCGAACACGGGTCGCCGCAAAACCTGTCGGATCTGGCTAGCCATACCTGCCTGCGCCTGATTGCACCGGGTGCGACGATTAACGAATGGGCATTCGACGGTCCTGACGGACACAAGGTGGTCAAGCTCGGAGCGTCAGGCTTCACGGTGAATGTTGCCGAAGCAATGGCCGTAGCCATCCGCGAGGGGATGGGTATCGGGGTGCTGCCCACTTCATCGGCTTTGCCTCACCTGCGTGCGGGAACATTACTCCGATTGTTTCCGGACTATACGATGCAGGAATTGCAGATTTATGCGGTTTATCCGTCGAGGCAGTACCTGGACGCGAAAATCAGGACGTGGGTAGAGTTCGCGCGGATGGAATTGCCTGGCACGCTCGCCGCCGACGCGTCGTCCCTGATGGGATTTTCCGTACCGCGTCGGCCGGGAGCGTAGGGTTCGGTCCCGGTCGTACCCTCAATGTTTGGAAGAGAGGTCGCATTGATCGCGGGTAGCGCACGTCGTGGAGCGCATACGTCCCGTTGCGCTTCGCGTGTCGGGAACGCCGCCATATGACACGTCCGTACTAGACTGAGCAGACGCATCGGCGTTCTCGGCCATCCTTGCGCGCGCGGACGGCTGCGCGCCCTGCTGCGTCTCCTGCGCGGTCGCGATACTTGTCGAGCCAAGCATCATGGCGCCGACTGCCGCTAAAACGTAAGCTGATTTCATTTGCCAACTCCTTGCTTGAAGTCCGGTTGCCCGAGTCCTTTTCCCGGCAAGTTGAAATTCGAACGTTGTCGTCGCACATACCGCATCAAGGCCGAGCGGTCGTGCTCCAGAGACGCGTCGCGCACCGTGCGAACCCGGCATTTTCCCGAGGATGACTGCGCCGCGTCAAATTCTGTTATAGGTCGCCCGGATTGAATTGAAAGGGCATCGCCATAAAGTCACGCCGGCGATGTCTCGCCAGCCCCTAGAAGGTCCTGCAGCGCCTGCATCGTAATCGGCTTGACGATGCATCCATCGAAGTCCGACATGCAAGCACTTCCCAACAGGTCAGCATGCCCCGTCAGCGCGATAATCCGGGCTTTTTGAGCGAGCCCGTCGATGCGGATCTGGCGGC
>NZ_JBAUSA010001023.1:0-1833 GCF_049581465.1 Caballeronia sp.
GGACTGGCACGAGCCACGGCACGATCGGGCCGGACATACGACGGACTGCAGAGTTTAGATTCATGGTCATTCCAGGCGCATCGGGAAAAATAGAGCCGGTCAGCTTTGTGACGCGCGTGGCGCATACGACGTACCGACAATCTCACCGAACGGCCCGGACAGCGGTCCCGACACACGTTCTTTCTGTTCGCGGGGCAACAGGGGGAACACGAGTTCCGCGAATCGATACGACTCTTCCAGATGCGGATAGCCGGACAATATGAACGTGTCGATACCCAGGTCGGCATACTCCTTCATCAACCCGGCAACCTGTTCCGGATTGCCTACTAGCGCCGTGCCGGCACCGCCGCGCACGAGTCCGACGCCCGCCCATAAATGCGGATAGATTTCGAGCTTGTCACGCTGGCCGCCGTGCAATGCCGCCATGCGCCGCTGGCCTTCCGAGTCCATCTTTGCAAAGGACGCCTGCGCGCGCTGGATGGTTTCGTCGTCGAGCTTGCTAATGAGCTTGTCGGCATCGGCCCACGCCTCCGCCTCCGTTTCCCGCACGATCACATGCATGCGAATCCCGAACTTGATCTTGCGACCCTTTGCGGCTGCACGGGCGCGAATGTCGGCGAGTTTCTTCTCGACTTCGGCGGGCGGCTCGCCCCAGGTCAGATACGTGTCGATATGGTCTGCCGCGATTTCGTGCGCAGCGGGCGACGAACCGCCAAACCACAGGGGCGGATGCCCCTTTTGAACCGGCGGATAGAGCATTTTGCCGCCCTTCGACTGCAGGTGCTTGCCGTCGAAATCAATCGATCCGCTTTCGTGCGACGACTCCAGCAAGCCGCGCCAGATCTGCAGGAATTCATCGGTAATTTCGTAGCGCGTGTCGTGGTCGTTGAACACGCCGTCGCCGGCCAGTTCGACTGGGTCCCCGCCTGTCACGACATTGATTAGCAGGCGGCCGCCTGACAGGCGATCGAACGTTGACGCCATGCGGGCCGACAAAGCAGGCGATGTCAAACCGGGACGGATCGCGACGAGGAACTTGAGCCGGCGCGTGGCGGGAATCAGGCTGGACGCAACGACCCACGCGTCCTCGCAGGAACGGCCCGTCGGCAGCAGGACACCCTCATAGCCGAGCGTATCCGCGGCGACGGCGATTTGCCGAAAGTAATCGTAGTCGGCCGCGCGAGCGCCTTGCGTAGTACCGAGATAACGGCTGTCACCGTGGGTGGGAATGAACCAGAAAACATTCATTTGATGTCCTGCATGAGCGGAGTTGATCGGGGATAGTGCGTGGCGCAAAGCGCGGGGACGCAGGAACGCGATGTCCCTTGACGGGACTACCGCCGCGCCGGTCAATCGCGCATGCGGTATGCGTCGGGCGTCCTCATCGTCAAAACATCTTAGCGATGCACCCTTGCCTTCAAAACGATTAATTTGATCTAAGGTTTCCGGCAAATCTGCTTACGCGTCTTTAACGTCGCTGCAGCGCAATCTCTGCCATCGAGTCCGCTAGGTCAGGTTCCAGCGGGCGTCGCTCACGGCGAATTTCTTGGGGATCAGCTTGAGATCCGCGAACGTATCCGCGATCTGCTGTTGATACTGAAGCGTGCCGTTAGTAATCGGCTGTACCCCGTAGGAGGTGCGTCTTAACGCGAGTTCGAGCGTCGGCTCGTCAAGCCCCACCAGCGGCGACAACAGCTTCGCGGCCTCTGGCACGTTGTCGCGGCTCCATCGGTCCACGGAATCAAGTTCTTCGAGCAGCGCGTGCAAGAGCTGGGGTTGCGCGGTCGCGAACTGGCGTGTCGCCAGGTAGTACTGCGTGTTGCGCACGAGGCC
>NZ_JBAUSA010001024.1:0-4197 GCF_049581465.1 Caballeronia sp.
CCGATGACTCCGCCCGCCGGCGCCGTCGTCAACAACGCGGTCGCGCGGGCGGCGGTTACCGGAGCTTCGTCGGCGAGTGCCAGCGCCTATACCGTCCGGTCAACCACGCTCGCGATCGGGACCGTGGTCAACGAATATGTAGGCGCCGGCGGCGTGGTGTTCGGCATTGCGTGGCGAGGGCCGAGATTCCCCGATCTTCCCAGCTTGCTAGGCGACTATTTCCCGCAATATGTCCAGGGCATCAAGAACCAGCGCGCCAATGGCGGCGGCCGTGGTCCCGTCAGCGTGACGGGAAGCTCGCTCGTCGTGCATTCCGGCGGCCACATGGGTGCGTTTACCGGTCAGGCATACCTGCCTCAGGCGTTGCCCGCCGGCGTCACCGCCAGCGACATTCAATAACGGACGGAGACTCCAACCATGCGTCCGACGCCCTTCACGTCACCCGCTCATTTACTTCGCTGGCTCGCCGTCCTCACCCTATCGATACTTCTGGCGGCCTGCGGCGGTGGAGGCGACTCAGGTGGCGGCTCCGGCGGCAACTCCGGCAATTCCGGCAATTCCGGTAACCCGAGTCCCATCAGCGGTGGTCCGACGGCGCAACCGATTGCCTTCACGGCGGCGAATACGGTGCCCATCACAGTCGGTCCCGGCGCGCAAAACTTCGTGAACATCCCGAACGTGACCGTCACCGTCTGCGTGCCCGGCACCAGCACGTGCCAGACCATCAATAACATTCAACTCGATACCGCCTCATACGGTTTGCGGCTTGCGAGCGACGCCGCCGCGCAGATTATCGGCGCGCTGAAGATCAATACCTCGGCGAGCGGCGGCCAATTGGCGGAATGCACGCAATTCGCCGACGGTTTCGTGTGGGGCACCGTGCGCACCGCCGACGTGAAGATTGGCGGGGAAACGGCCAGCAGCGTTCCGATCCAGGTGGTTGGCGACTTGAACGCATCGAGCGTGCCGGCGACCAATTGCATTAACGGCAGCAATGAGAGCACGTCCGCGGATCTCGGCGCGAACGGCATCCTGGGCATAGGCGTGTCAGCCACCGACTGCGGCACTGCGTGTGCGGACGCCGTACTCAGCAACTATTACTCGTGCCCGTCGGGGACGAACTGCTCGCTGGCCGGAGTGCCGATCGCCAACCAGGTGACGAACCCGGTCACCAAGTTCGCGGTCGACAACAACGGCGTCATCGTGCAATTGCCGCCGTTGCAGGGTCCGGCGCCATCGGTCACGGGAACGCTGGTGTTCGGCATTGGTACCCAGAGCAACAACGCTTTGACGGGCGTGACTGCGTATAAATCGGACGATACGGGGACGATCAATGGGACTTACAAAGGGGCAGCCGTGGCCACCTTCTTCGATACCGGTTCGAACGGCATGTTTTTCACCGATTCGTCCTTGCCCCTTTGCAGGTCCACCTTCACGGACTTTTACTGTCCCTCCAGCACGCAGTCGCTTTCCGCTACGGTCAGCGGGGTGAACGGAGCGACATCGGGCACGGTTAATTTCAGCGTGGTCAATGCGCAGACCTTAGGTGCCAACGGCTCGAATTTCGCGTTGCCCGGTTTGGCCGGCAGTTACGGCGGAGGCCCGGGGTTGTTCGATTTCGGCTTGCCGTTCTTCTTTGGCCGGCACGTTTATTACGCGTTTGCGTCGGCGAGCGCGACGCCTTACGTAGGGTTTTAAGCGGGCGGGTGTTGCGTGAAAAAGCCCGGCACGATGATGTGCCGGGCTTTTTTGATTGGCGTATCCGCACAACGCGGTATGCGAGTTATTCGCAACGCGTTGGAGCGGGCGGTGACGTCCGATTCACGCGCGGAAATCTCGTGGCGCGACGCCCAGGCGCTCCCTGAAGACGGCCGACATATGAGCGTGAGAGGAAAACCCGCAGCCCAGCGCGATCTCGCGCAAGTCGTGCGGTGAATGTCGTATCAGGTCTCTCGCGCGCGCCAGCCTTCGATCGATGAGATAGCTGTGAGGGCTTTTGCCCACCGCCGCTTTAAACGAGCGAATAAAGAATCCCTCCGATAAGTCCAGCGCCGCAGCCATGTCCCGGATGCTGGTCCCTTCGCCCATATTCCGATCGATGATTTCATCGATACGTCGAAGACGCGCGGTCGTCATCCAGCCAGCCAGCGCAGATTCAATGTTCGAATCTCGTAGCTCGATTTGAACGCGCTCGAAAAGAGCGATTGCTTTCTCTTCGGCTAACAGCGGCACACAGTCGGTACCGAGCAGCAGGCTTCGAAGCGCTTCTGCGTCGGCAATGGCACACGGGTCAACAACGTCACTGAATTGACGAATCGATACACCGTCAACGGCCTGTCCGGGCTCGCAAACGATCCGCAAGTACTCGCCTCCGATTGCCGAAACCGAAAACACTTCGCATCCACTGGGTGTAAAGGCGAGGCTGTTGGGCTTCGTACGGAATGGCCGGATACGGTCGCTCGCAAATGCATGGCGCCCGTCCTGGCTTTCGAAAGCAAAGCCAATGACGGCCCTGTCTGGAAGGAAGGATGTTTCATAGGGCTGCCGAGGCAGCAATTCCACTCGATATGAACCGGCGATCAGGCAGCGAAGTGGCTCCTCGTTTGGTTTTGGTAATGTTTGCGACAAGGAGATTCTCCACGGATCGTCATGACCAAGCGTCTCATTGGTCAAACTTTAGGTCAGCTTTTTGACAACGCAAATTGGCGCAATCGTTAAGAATAGTAAGCCTAAGCATTCGGTAGTAGCTGGTTGCAACGCTCTCTTACGAATGTCGATTCCTAACTGAGAAGGCCATCGTATGTTTGTGCTTAATCGAACGACCCAAAAGCTTTATTACGACGATCCGTCCCTGACCGAGTGCACTGCCCGTGTCGTGAAGGTTGATCTCAACCACGTAGAACTCGACGCGACCGCCGCGTACCCCGAGGGGGGCGGACAAGATGCGGACCAAGGCGTGATCATCATCCCGGACGGCCGGGAGATTCGTTTCGTTCACGTCCGCAAGATGTACGGAAATCGCGCACTTCTAGCGGATTTTCCTGATATCCAGGTGGGCGGAATCATCGAACACGTGGTTCACGACGACGATCTTCCGCTGCTCCCGTGTCTCGCCGCAGGCATGCTGGTGGTTGTCCGTATAGAGAGGCTGCGCCGAGCGCAACTGTCGCTCAGTCACACCGCTGCCCACTTGCTATATCTGGGCGTCGCCGCTGTCAGGCCCGGCGCGATTGCCGGAATATTCGGCTGTCACATCCGCACGGACGCTGCGCGCCTCGACTTCAGCGTCACAGACCGTTTCACGATCGACGATGTAGGCCAAATCGAACGTATTGCAAATGAACTGGTGACTCGGGATAGTGAGGTGCGCGTTTATCCACATGAGAAGTTTCGCGATGCCCGCTATTGGGAATGCGAGGGCAACGTCATGCCCTGCGGGGGCACGCATATCTCATCGACAGGGCGCATTGGCGTCATGCGAATCAGCAGGAAGAGTCTGGGCAAGGGTAAAGAGCGCTTGTCTGTCAATTTCGACAATGCCACGTTTGATCTTGGCGAAGCGCTCCGACCAGAAGATCTTGGCGATTCCCCATGACCACGAACTCGGGTACGCGGTAGCTTAAATAGCCTTGTGGGGGCGCTGCGCCGCAATCACTCGCCCCCTCTCGGTTTCCTTGGCGCCTTCTCAGCCATCCGGTCGTACAGCCATCGCGGCAATACATGCATCAACGAACCGACCACACGCATCTGCCAAGGAAACGTCGCGAAGCTCACCTTCCGCTCGATAGCGCCAGCGGCCTTCTCGGCGAAACGATCGGCGTCCATCAGGAAGGGCATCGAATAGGGATTGTGTGCGGTCATGGGGGTGCGGATGTAGCCGGGCGCAATCGTCACAACCGATACCCCTTTGGGCCGCATTTCCACCCGCAACGCTTCCAGATACTTCAGCGCCGCCGACTTCGATGCGCTATACGCCGCCGATCCCGGTAACCCGCGCACGCCCGCCACGCTCCCAATCCCGACCAGCGTGCCGCGCCGTTCTTCAATCATTTGCGCAACAAACGGCTCAAACGTCGCGACCATGCCGTAGTAGTTGACGTCCATGACCTTGCGGAACGTGTCGAGGTCGCCGTATCCGGTGAGCGCGCCTTCGCTGATTCCCGCATTGGCAATGACGACGTCGGCACCCCCATGCAT
>NZ_JBAUSA010001025.1:0-6868 GCF_049581465.1 Caballeronia sp.
CCCCTACGCCCCGCCGGCCGCGATTGCGCCCACGGCCTCCTCTATCCGGCGGCCACATGAAAACACCTAAACGGCTTGTGCCGCTGCTGGAAGAAGGACTGATCGACGAGGTCATCGGCCAGTTGATGAGCGGCAAGGAAGCGACGGTCTACGTCGTGCGCAGCGGCGACTCCACACGCTGCGCGAAGGTCTATAAGGACGCCAAGCAGCGTAGCTTCCGGCAGGCGGCGTCGTATCGCGAAGGACGCACGGTGAAGAACAGCCGGCAAGCGCGCGCAATGGAAAAAGGCACACGCTATGGCCGCCAAATGCAGGAAGAAGCGTGGCAAAACGCCGAAGTCGATGCGCTTTTCCGGCTAGCCAATGCCGGCGTCCGCGTGCCGCAACCCTACATTTGCACGGACGGCGTGTTGCTCATGGAACTGGTCGTCGACGCTGAAGGCGACGTCGCACCGCGCCTGAATGACGTGGACATGACCGAGGCACGCGCGCTGGAAGTCCACGCGCTGCTGCTCAACCAGGTCGTGCGCATGTTGTGCGCGGGCGTGATCCACGGCGACTTGTCCGAGTACAACATCCTGATGGCTGCCGACGGTCCGGTGATCATCGACCTGCCGCAAGCCGTGGACGCGGCCGGCAACAACGAAGCGGCGTCCATGCTGCAACGGGACGTCGACAACCTCATGACGTACTGCGGCCAGTTCGCGCCCCAATTGCTGAACACGAGCTACGGCAAGGAGATCTGGGCGCTGTTCGAAGCTGGCGCATTGACCGTCGATACCAAACTGACGGGTCATGTCGAAGTCGATACCACGCCGGTCGATCTCGAAGCCGTGCTGCAGGAAATCGAGGACATCCGGCTCGAAGAAGACGCCCGCGTGCGGCGCGAGCAGGAAGCCGAAAGCTAGCCGGTTCGGTCCAGCTCGTCGACCAGCAGGCTCAGCGCCGCCCCACACGGCGCCTCCACTTTCAGGTCCAGCAGCGCGTCCGCCCGGGTGCGTCCGAGATTCACCGCCGCGATCGGCTTGCCCGAGCGGGCGGCCCACTCGCAAAAACGAAAACCCGAGTACACCATCAACGATGAGCCGAGCACGAGCATCGCGTCGGCTTGTTCCAGTGCCTGCGCTGCTGCGTCGACGCGCGCTCTCGGCACACTTTCGCCGAAGAAGACCACGTCGGGCTTGAGCAACCCGCCGCATTGCACGCACGGTGGCACCCGGAAGCCAGCGAAGTTCTCCTCCAGTTGCGCATCTCCGTCGGCCACGGCGAGCGCGCTCAGGCCAGCGAAGCTGGGGTTATCGGCGACGAGCGTCGTCTGCAGTGCTGCGCGCAGGGTCTCATTGCCGCACGCCATACACCGTACATGGCCGATGTTGCCGTGCAGTTCGACCACGTCCCGGCTGCCCGCGCGAGCGTGCAGGCCATCGACGTTTTGCGTGACCAGCCGGCTCAATACGCTGCGCTTTTCAAGTCGAGCGAGCGCGGCATGCGCCGCATTTGGAGCGGATTGCGCAACGATCGGCCAGCCAACCATGCTGCGCGCCCAATAGCGCTTGCGCGCGTATTCCGACCCCAGGAAGTCCTTGATCAAGATCGGCGCGCGGCCGGTTCGGTTTCCGTCCGTATCCCGATAGCAAGGAATGCCCGAGTCCGTGCTGATGCCGGCCCCGGTCAGCACAAAGAGCCGCGGATGTCGCGCGACGAAATCGTAGAGAGGATTTAAAGGCGCATTGAATGCGCGAACCGACATGTTTTCCATGCGCCGATATTAGCCGCAACGCGCGGCCGCTGCTTGCTCGAGGCATGCGATACGCGCACTCGAACGCTACGGCCCCCATACACCGCGGTCGTTGACAGCATGGCAGCCGGGTTGCTGGCGACCGAACCCATAACCGTAATCCGCGACCGCGTTCGCGAGCTGATGGCCCAGCAACGCGGGTTGGCGCGCTTAAAAGAACAAATAGGCCGAGTACAATGACGTTGAAGCGATTTGAGCGTCAAGCGGCAGGAAATGCAGCAGGAGATGGTGTCCGCGCTAGTCCACGTTTGAACGGGAGCTTACCGATGAGATTTTTTCGGTTCACGCGGGCGATTCTGTATGCAACGTTCGCCTTCCTTAGTCTTTCCAACGCCATGGCCGCCAGCCTAACTGACGGCACGCAGCAGCCTGCGTCCTCGACCAGTCCGCTCGTAACGGCCAACTTTAGCGGCGACGACCCAAGTACCGTTAGAGACGCGCTAGCGAAACTTCCTCCTGATAGCACCTCGCATTCGCTTACTAATCGCGTCAAGAATTTCGTCGAAGAGGCTATTCCAAAGTCGTTCCGCAATCCGGTCCTGACCAAAAGCGACCTTGAACGTGAATTTGCTTTCGTGGTGCCCGTCTCGCAAGGCATCCGTTATCGGTCAAAAGCGCATGTCATGACGGTCGACGTGGGCGTTTCAGACAGCGATTATCCTGACTCCATCGTCCTCAAGAAGACGGTAAAGGGACCGCGTGGAAGGAATCTGGTGGTCGCCGCGGAGGCGAAGGCCAAAGGCTTCATTCAGAACATCGACCTGATCGAACTCGACGCTGTCGGCAAGCGTAACAAGACAACCGTGCATGGGCGCTTTGCGTTGTCGCCCGCTGCATTTGCCGAGGGCGAAGGCGATTTTTCCATCGTGTTTTTGTGCCGGTTAGTGGAACCGTACCTGACCGACGTGCGCGACCACAGCGATCCCACCAACGACGAACCGACCGACATCACCACGCGGACATCGACGCTGCATGCAAAGGTCGACGACATCTGGCTGATCAACAAGGACAAGGGAATCGTACTGGCCAAAGGCCTCCGCTTGACGGACTGACGCGCGGAATCAAGGCCCGATCGACGATCCCTTGCACCCTGGAACTCGGCTAAGCTCGGCTAGCGTAACCGGTCACGCATTTTATCGAGTGAGTGAATCATGGACCTCCTGGATCAACCTGCCGATATCGCCGCGAACTCACCGCCCCGGCTTTTCTCAGCGTCAGCACGCGACGCGGGCTGGAGCCTGATACGCAATCTGTCGATTCCCAAAGCCTTTCCGGAAGCCTCCCTCGAAGCCCTGTTTCTCGAAGACCACAGCCGCCGTTTCTGCGCGTTTCGCCGGGCGTCGGCCTTGCTTGCCCTGACCGTATGGATCTGCTTTGTCTGGTTCGATTTTTACTTCGGACGCCAGAACATGGCGCTTGCGCACGTCTTCATGCAGATCATGCTGCTGCGGGCGTGCGGCGTTGTCTTGCTCGTATGCGTGGGGATCCTGACGCTCAAGGCATCATTTGAAACACATGCTGTTTCGCAGCGAGTGATCCTGACGGGTATCTACGGCTGCAATCTGCTGCTGGTCCTGATGGTGGTTACGACGCCGAGCCCATTCAACTACACGTGGTATTTCGTCGGACTCTACGTCGTGTTTTTCTTCCAGTTCGGTTTTTTTTACTTGAAATCGAAGGTTGCGCTGACAGCAGCCGTGATCACGTTTTCATCGATGCTCGTTCTTCAGGCGACGAACAAGATTCTCTCGCCCGAACATTTCTACATGGGCTTGTTCTATCTCTTCAACGTAGTGGTGATCGGCCATGGCGTGTGCGTGCACGCGGAACGGGTCTCGCGCGAGCGCTTTGCAGCAGAGCGCGCGCTGGGCGTGCTCAATCACGAATTGATGACCACGAACGTTGAACTCGAGCAAACGAATCGGGATCTGCTGGCAGCCAAGAAGGATCAGGACACCAAGACCAACGCGCTCCTGGCGTTGAAGGAGCAGCAGATGCTCGCAGCGGAAACGGCCAGCAAGGACAAGTCGAACTTCCTGGCGGCGGCAACGCACGACTTGCGCCAACCCATGCACGCGCTGAACCTCTTCCTGCAAGCCGCCGCCGAGGCCATCCACCGTGACAACGTCACCGAAGCCGCGCGGCTGATCGACGAATCGGGTCGTTCATCGGTGATCCTCGCGCGGTTCCTGAACGCGGTGCTGGACTTGTCACGGCTGGAATCGGGCCGGATCAGGCCGCGATATCACGTTTTCGATGTGAAGATCGCGGTTCTCGAAGCCGCCGAACAACTACGCCCGCTCGCGGCGCTCCGTGGCGTGGAGCTGCGCCTGCGCATGCCTCACACGCCTGTATACGTGCGCAGCGATGCCCACTGGCTGGGCCGTGCCATCGTGAACCTGGTGTCCAATGGCATTCGTTACGCCGATGCCAGCAAGAAGGCCAACCCGGTCGTCATCGTGGGCGTGGTGCGCTCGGCCACGCGTACGCGCGTGGACGTGGTCGATAACGGCATCGGTATCGCG
This sequence comes from Caballeronia sp., assembly GCF_049581465.1. Classification (GTDB taxonomy): domain Bacteria; phylum Pseudomonadota; class Gammaproteobacteria; order Burkholderiales; family Burkholderiaceae; genus Caballeronia. Next base: position 4,324 of record NZ_JBAUSA010001025.1, read on the forward strand.
GCCGAACATTGGGACGCGATCTTCCAGCCGTTTTTCCAGGTGGGCAACAAGGAGCAGGACACCGACAAGGGTCTTGGGCTCGGCTTGTCGATCGTGAACGCGGTGGTATCGATGCTGGAAGAGCATCGGATCGAATTGAAATCGGCAGAAGGACGCGGCTCGCGCTTCTCGCTGGAAATGCCCATTTGCGGATCGCCGCTGGGCGAACCGTCTCCGCGCGCACGCGACACGGCGGATTACCTCGGCGTGCCGCTTGAAGGGCTCTACGTGTTGCTGGTGGAAGACGATGGTCTGGTGCGCGCGTCGACGGAAGCGCTGCTCGTGCAGTGGGGCATGGTGTTCGATTCCGCCAGCAGCTTTGAGGAATTCGAGGACACGCTGCGTAGCATTGAGCGCTACCCCGACCTGATCATCACGGATTACCGCCTGGGCGACTCCGCCACGGCACGCGATGTAGCGATGTTGAGCGCGGCCAAGCTGGGCCGGCGCTGCCCGTGTCTCGTGGTCACCGGCGAACCCGCCGCCACGATCGTGCCGCTTGCCTGCGACCACGATGTACTGAGCAAGCCCGTCAGCCCGGCCGAATTGCGCCGGCAGATCGCATCGCTGATTTCAGGGCGTTCGTTCAGCGAGGCACAGAGGCCGTGCTGAGCGAATGTGCTGCTTTAACGTGCTGCTTTACCGTGGTGCTTCAACGTGGTGCTTCAACGTGCCGTTTTAACGCGCCGTTTTGACGTATCGCTTAACGCCCCATTGTAGCCAGCGCTACGTTGGCACCGCCCATCGGCATCTCGATCCCCCTGCGCGCCATTTCGACGATCAGGAACGTGCGCCGCGTCACGTGAAAGCGGGCGAGCAGATCGCTTGAATACTCCTTGGCGGTGTTCTCGCTGATATTCATTTTTCTCGCGATCGCCTTGTTCGACAGGCCTTGCAGCAAATAGCGCAGCGTCTCCGTCAGGCGTGGCGGCAAGTTCAGCGACTCGACCGTCACGCCTGAATGCGTAGACACCGGCTTGGGGCTGTGACCGCCCTTTCCGAGCACGCTGTTGGGCAGATACACGCGGCCACTCAAAATAGTCTTGAGAGCCTCGCGAAACACACCGGCGCCTTGCTCGCTTGCCTTGGAAATAAAGCCGCACGCCCCGCTCCTGATGCATTCAAGCACCGTATCACGGTCGTCTTGTGCGGACAGCATGATGGTCTGAACCTCGCGCTCCTGATCCCCGATCCAGTTCAACAGATCGAGTCCCGTGGAATTGCCCCGCAAATGATAGTCGAGGAAAACGAGGTCGTAGGTGCCGGCAGAAAGCCGCTCCTTGGCTTGTTCGAGACCGTCCGCTTCGTCTATATCGAGTAGCGGCTCGTTGGCCAGGATCAGGCTTTTCATGGCGCTTCTTGTCAGCCCTTCGTCCTCGACCAGCAGCACTGTTTTGAAATTGCCGTTTTCCATTGCCAACCCCATATTTACGACTCGATCTTACCGGCATGGCGGCATCCTGCTACCCCCCTTTCGCGGGGATACGAAGGAGGGGCTGGTTGCCCTCCAAAAAGAATGTCCGTGCCCTCCTCGCGCCGGGTTTTGCGGGACATCTTTAACCGCGACACTGGCTCATCGTTTTCGGCAGGGCGGCTCCGGCGCACTCCCGATCACGTCAAACCAGAAAAGGAGCACACGATGACCAGTCGTTCAGGCACCGATGACGAGCGGCACTTTGCCGTCTGGAACGGCAAGCATCCTCGCATGCCAATCGGCTCGCCGAAAGTATTGATCGCGCATCAGGACAAACTGATCGCGGAATCGCTTGGAGCATTGCTGAGGCTGACTGGGTTGCAGGTCATGCAAACGCAGAACCTCAAGTCGGCACGCTCGCTGCTGCAAAACTGGAAACCCCAGGCGCTCATACTGGATACGCAGCTCGACAGCGATTCTGGCTACATGTTCATTCGTACGCTACGCCCCGACGCCGAGTTGACGGGCCGCTTGCTGGTGGCGATCAGCAACGTATGGCCAGCCGACCCTGTTGAAACCCTGAAAGACGCCGGTTTCGACGCCCACTGCCGGCGACCGTGCGCCACCTGGCGCCTGGTCGAAGTGCTCACCACCTTTTTCTCGATGCCGCCCGCCACGCCAATTGCGACGCGACTGATCGCACCGGTAATCCGAGGCCTCCCGGCCTCGCGGGCTTCGGACCCATCGCCCGGTAAGGCGCGCCACGCGTTAGTCACGATACCGTAGTAGGATTCGTTGGCGCATCAAGCGTCAAATGGACATTAAATTACGAGGCAGGTGAAGTACGGCGGGGCCAACTAGAAAGCGCAGATATATCGCGCGCACAAAAAACAGCGCGACCGCGTAGCGGCCGCGCTGTTTCCATATCAGGCGAAGAACGTTTAGAACGCGTTCCAGGTTTTTTCACTGTTATTTTTGCTGTTAAATAACGTGGTCCAAGCGGGCGCAAACGTTCACCGATCATTAAAGCGACGTTTATGGCCGCCTTTTGTGGTCGTCTTCTGTGGCCGCATTAACTATGCATTTGAACAC
>NZ_JBAUSA010001026.1:0-6561 GCF_049581465.1 Caballeronia sp.
CTGTCATTCGGGCGATTCCAGCTGGACACGCGAGGCAGGAGCTTGATGGACGAGAGTGGCCGTCCCGTTGCTCTCACGACTGCCGAGTTCGATCTTCTTGTCGCGCTCGTCAAGAACACGGGGCAGGTGATGTCTCGCGAGCGGCTGATTGCGGCGACAAGCCGACGGCGCTTCGAATCGATGGATAGAACGGTCGATACGCTCGTGCGTCGTCTGCGTCGCAAGATCGAAATCGATCCCGACAATCCACTGTTGATCAAGACGGTTCACGGCACGGGATATCTGTTCTCGCCCTGACCCGACGCAGAAGGAAACCAGGTGTGAATGCAGCGTTCAGTTGCCTTGTAGAGGGCCACCACGTTTAGCGCGGCATCGGCTACGCCCAGGGTACTCCCGGTCTGCGCGATTTGCTCTAGTTCGCTTGCCGCATCCGCGAGTCGCTGGAACCCGACGTTGGACGCCGCGCCGGACAATCGGTGCGCGTGGTGGATGACATCTTCGAGGTTCACGCGCGCGCAACCTTGTGCGATGGCCTCGACGTCTTCGTCGGCAACCATCGCAAACGATCCGACAATGCGCTCGGTACGCTCTTGCCCTAGAGCATTCTGAAGATGACTGATGCGCTCGGGGAGGGCAGTGGTAGCCACCTCCGCACGGAGCAGCGTCCGCTCCAAAATACTCCTAAGCTGCTCCACATCGACGGGCTTCTGGATAATTTCATCAATGCCTCGCAACCGATAAAGCGGCCGTTCTGTAGGAAGAGGATTCGCGGTCAGTCCAAGGATCGGACCAAGATGCCGACATGGCTCACGACTCGCGCGAATCAACGTAGTCGCGGTAAGTCCGTCCATTCCAGGCATACGGATATCCATGAGCACCACGTCGAATTTTTCGACCTTGAGGATGTCAATCGCCTCCTGCCCCGACTCGACCGAGGTCACCTCACAACCCTCTGCACGCAGCAATTCGGCAACGATCTCGCGATTGAGCGCGACGTCATCCACCACCAAAACGCGCAAGGCTAACGCCTTCTTAGGGCCGCTCTCCTCGATGTCCGCCAGTTCGAACGGCAATGTTACGGCGAAAGTCGAACCATGCCCTAGCTCGCTAGTCACTGAAATCGTGCCGCCCATCGCTTCGGCCAGCCCCTTGCTAATGGCAAGGCCAAGGCCGGTTCCCTCGAAGCGCCTCTCATGTCCGGTTTCCCCTTGTGAGAAGGGCTGAAACAGGCGCGGAAGGACGTCAGGTGCAATACCGATTCCGGTGTCCACGACTTCAATGACGAGTTCGATGGATCGTTCATGACGCGCGCCAAGGTCTGTTTTTAGCTCGATCACGCCCGCCTCCGTGAACTTGATCGCATTGCTTACCAGATTGATGATGATCTGCTGCAGGCGTGCGGGGTCACCCAACACGGACGGCGGAAGCGGCGTGAGGCTGCTCACCCGGATTCCGATTCCCTTCTGCACGGCTGCGGCGCTCGCAAGCGCGGCGGCGCCGGCGATTACCTCCTGCGGATTGAAGCGATTGCGCTCCAGACGAATGTGGCGGACCTCGAGCATCGCAAGGTCGACGATGTCGTTGATGACGACCGCTAAGGTTCTGCCGGCTTGAATCATCCTGCGCACGATCTTTGAGGCCGCATCGGGAAGTTCATATCCGGCGAGCAGCTGTGCCAGCCCGAGAACCCCATTAACCGGCGTCCTAAGCTCGTGACTGATCATGGCAAGCGACTGGGATTTCATCCGCTCCAGACTTTCAGCGGCGTTCTTGGCCTTGACCAAGGCGGTTTCTGCTTCATGCCTCACGGTGATGTCAGCGACACTCGCGATAATCATTTGCCTGGACCGGACCAGCAACGATTGCCGTGAGACGAGCAGTTGGCGAATGCTGTCGGCAGACATCGAAATCTCGAACTCGGCGTTTTGAATCAAGCCGTCGGTATCCTGCGTTCCGATCAGCCACGCGCAGAACTTTTCGTGACGCTGGAGATTTTCCTCGAGCGCGCGCAGCGATCGCGTGCGATCAGCCAGAAAAAGGTCGAGCGCAGCGTGATTGGCGAACTCGATATGACCGTTCGAATCGAGCAGCAGCAATGGAATCGGCGACGCGTCCAGGAGACGACGTACCGAGTAATCGCTAAGCCTGCTTTCACGAACGAGCAAGAGCAGGCATCCAAGGAACAGCACGCCGGCGATATCGGTAGCAATCCTGCCTGTCAAACCGGCTGTCAAGGAAGCAAGCGGCGCAGACGTCTGAATGGCAACGTTCCGGCCTCGAATCGAAGCGAACAGTTGGCCATGTCGTATGACAAACTTTCCCCCGGTATCCTGAGCTCCCTGCGTCGTCGCACCGGTGCATGCAGCGCCTGCCCCACAAGGCAATGGCAATGTCTGCGGAGTGACCGTCGTCTTCTGGCCGGGCCACGCACTAATATCTCCGAATATGGGAAGCGGGCGTAGAGCATTGTTGTGGATATCAATGGTTTCCGGTGCTGCGTCGGCATAGGCGAGTTCGATCGCGAGCCTCGCCTGATGGAGCGCAAGATTGGCAAACACATCTTTGCGGACTTGAAACAGCAGGAATGCGAGCGACGAGATCAGGATGATCGCGACAATCGCAGTCCTCGCCTCGGCAGGCGGACGAAAGGTAACGAGTCTGGCCTTCGATCGGAACATGGGCGTCAATCGAGCGCTTCCGCCCCAAGTGAGGTGCCGCCGACCTCCGTCCCCAGCCGGCCGGGGGCGAAGCGGGAAAGCAGGAGATACAGGGCCCCCGCTGCAGGCGCCCCGATCAAGGGTGCAATAACACCAGGGTCGTATTGCAGACCAACAAATGCCACAGCAATGCCCGCTCCCATCGCGATCAGCGCAGCTATATTGACTAAAGCCACTCTCTTGCGGGCAAAGCCCATACGCACCCGCAAGACGTAATAGTCGGCGACGATGACACCGCCACACGGCGGAACCGTTGCCGACAAAAACAACGTCCAGCGGGATGCATCGCCAACCCCGTTGTTGGCCGCTAAGAGAACGCCAAGAAGTGCTATTGCCGCCGATGCGACTATCCATGGCATCCCGGGGAATGCGCTCTTAAGCGTGACGCCGGCGTTACTCAGGCAAGCATCGCAAGTCACCCAGTTTGACGCGATCACGAGGGCCAGCAGAAGAAACGAGAGTGCGTTGTGAGCGGCAAACAGATCGGTCACTCGGACGCGCGCAGCCGCGACGAGCACACCGAGGATAAGGAACGGCAAGTTTGAAAGGAGAAAGCCGAACGCCATGGCCTGCACCGCTTCGTTTCCGGTCCGGCAATAGCGCACGATGTCCCCCGTCATGGTCCCACTTACCACAAAGGTGCCAAATGCAATGCAGACGCCGGTTCCAAAAGGCAGCGCGCCGCCAATTGTCCCGTCCAGCAAGTCCAACGACTTGGGCGCAAGGTAACGGGCGATAACGATTCCCGCGAATACAATCATTGCGGGATAGGCGATCGCGGTGACGTTGAAGCCGCGGCTGATTCGCGCAATCACGGGCGTTGCGAACAGCACGCCCACGATACAGATCAAAACCACCGAGCCGCTGGGAAGCCGCAACGCCACAGAGAGGATCGCGGCGGTGAGCATCACGTGAAAAGCGAACCACCCGGTCACGAGACATCCGAGAAGGAGACCCGGGATAAGCGCTCCCCATCGACCGAATACTGCCTCCAGCATCAGTTGCGAACTTAGACCCCAGCGGCCCGCGGCAAAGCCTATCGCCGCCGCATAGACGAAGAGAATCCAGTTTCCCAGGATGACGGCAAACAACGCGTCGAACGTCCCAAGTTCCGATTGCAGTTGACTACCTACAATGATCGATGCAAACGCAGACGTGAAGCCCGACCACGCAAATGCGGGGAACAGCAGCCCCCTTCGTCGCGACAACGGTATCGGCTGGACACCGGTGCTGTCGGTCAAATTGCGACGGAGGTCCATGATGGTGTCACCTGGTGTTTTGCGAGTGGTCAGATTGTCATACGAAACGCTAAGTCTAAAACAACTCGTGCTGCCCCGAAATCAGCGTCTCGAACGCGGTCCCAAGAAGCGGCAATATGGCATCGGCTATGGGTTGCAGCTGGCGCGTCAGATAGTGATCATAGTCAATACCTGACTGCCAGGTCTCAAGCGGTTCCGGCCCTGCGCCCGTCATGACATAGCTGATCCAGCCGCCGCTTTGGTACTGCAAGGGCCGTCCGCGCTCGCGATTAAACTCGTCGGCTACGCGAGCCGCGCGGACATGAGGCGGCACGTTGCGCACATACGCATCGAGCGGCCGGCGAAGGCGCTTTCTATACACAAGCAACTCATCGTATTCACCGTTCAGCGTGCGGCGCACGTAGTCACGGACGTACTCCTGATAGGGCTCGCGCTTAAATATTCGCAAGTAGAGCTCGCGCTGAAAACGCTGCGCAAGCGGCGTCCAGTCTGTTCGAACCGTCTCAAGCCCCTTATAGACGACTTCCTCACTACCGTCAGGTTGTGCGCTAAGGCCGGCGTAGCGCTTTTTGCTGCCTTCCTCCGCACCGCGAATTGTGGGCATGAAAAATCGGCGATAGTGTCGTTCGAATTGCAGCTCAAGCGCGCTCTCCAGATCGAAGCGCTCTCGTACATGATGTCGCCACCACACGTTGATCCGTTCGACGAGCGCTGCGCCAATGCGCGCCGCTTCTTCTTCGCTGCGAGCGTGCTTTAACCAGACGAACGTCGAATCAGTGTCGCCGTAGATCACTTCGTACCCTTCGGCTTCGATCAATTCACGTGTCCTGTGCATGATTTCATGACCGCGCAGGGTGATCGACGAAGCAAGGCGAGGGTCGAAGAAGCGGCAGCCCGTGGACCCCAACACGCCGTAGAACGCGTTCATGATGATCTTCAATGCTTGCGAGAGCGGCTTGTTCTGCTCGCGCTTGGCTTCATCGCGGCCGTTCCATACTTGTTCAACGATCGCAGGCAGGCTATGACGCGTTCGCGAGAAACGCGCGCCGAGAAAGCCCGGCACTGAATCTTGATCGTCGGGGTTGCGCATGCCATCGACCAGTCCAACCGGATCGATAAGGAATGTGCGAATGATCGATGGATAGAGGCTCTTGTAGTCGAGAACAATGACAGAATCGTAAAGACCCGGACGTGAGTTCATCACGAATCCGCCTGGACTTGCCGCACCGGCGACATCGCCAAGATTGGGCGCAACGAAGCCTTGCCGATGCATCCGGGGCAAATACAAATGTGTAAAGGCCGCCACCGATCCGCCGCTGCGATCGGCGGGCAGACCGGTGACCGTGGCGCGTTCGAGCAAGAACGGCATTAACTCGGTCTTGGCAAAGATCCGCGTAACCAGTTCGCAATCCTTGAGGTTGTAGCGTGCGAGCGCGGGCTTGTCCTCATCAAAGCGACGCTGGATTTCGTCCATGCGCTGGTAGGGATTATCGATAGCCTTGCCTTCACCCAGCACCGTCTGCGCGACATGTTCGAGGCTAAAGGAGGGGAAGCTCCAATACGCGGACCGAAGCGCTTCAATACCATCGATAAGCAATCGGCCCGCAGCACCCGCGAAGAAATGATTCTGCTTGAGACCGTGCTGCCGCCATTCCATGACGCTTCCGCCGCGGCCTAGCCGCAGTGGAACCTGATACCGCACCGAGTGTTCATGCAATACGCGCAAATCGAACTGAACCACGTTCCAGCCGATAATTGCATCGGGATCGTGCTTCTCAAGCCATTCGTTGAGCTTCTCCAACAGGCGTGGCTGGCTTTCGCAGTATTCAAGCTTGAAGTCGATGTGGTTGTCCTCGGCATTGGGCGGCCCGAGCATATAGACCTGGCGCTCGCCGCAGCCTTCGAGTGCGATCGAATACAGTTCCGCGTTGGCGCTGGTTTCAATGTCGAGCGAAACCGGTTTCAGCTTCGGGCGATAGCTTGGCGCTGGCTTCAATTCGCTGCTAAGAAGCGGGCCGTCGCGCTGAGACTCGCCGCCAAACGCGACGGGGGCCGTGATAAATCGCTCCATCATGTAGCGATCCGGCGGAAAGATGTCGGCCTCGTAGACATCGACGCCGGCCAGCTTCAGGCGCTGTTGCAGCCCCGTCAATTGCCGGTACTGCTGACAATAAAGACCCAATACCGGGCGATGATTGAAGTCGACGAGATCCAGCGCACGGAGTTCGACCCGCGTCTCGCGTTGCAAGACGGTCTCTGCGCGCGCGCGACTTTCGGCCGGGATGAACGCCACGGATTCCTGCGGACGCAAGCGCAGGTGGCGGGGACCGTCGTCCGTCGCCAGCCAGAATTCGACCTCGGTCCCATCAGCGGTGTCCCGCCAATGACGCGTCAGAATAAAACCTTGTTGATGCTCGGCCAAGTTTGGTCGTTCTCCGGCATGTTCAAATTTGAACTGATTCCGCCGCGCAACCCACTCCGGCAAACTGCGCTGCAAATTTTTCCAGGCGTCGGAGTTGTTCGTCGGATGCTACGCTGGAACAAAGGCGGACGGTGGCTATGCCGCGAATGGATCGGTGCAATCT
>NZ_JBAUSA010001027.1:0-5184 GCF_049581465.1 Caballeronia sp.
GGCCAGGACGGTCCGTATGCGAACTGGCCCGGCTTCGACTCGATCGCGCAGGGCATGGGCGGCCTCATGAGCGTGACGGGGAAGCCGGGCGAAGGTCCGATGCGCGTCGGCATTCCGATTGCGGACCTGTGCGCGGGTCACTTCTGCGCGATGGCGATCCTGACCGCTTTGCTCGAGCGGGAAGCATCGGGCGAGGGACAGTGGGTACAGACATCGCTACTCGAAGCGCAGCTCGCGATGCTCGACTTCCAGGCGGCGCAATGGCTTGTGGACGGGAAGGTGCCGGAGCAGGTGGGTAATGAGCATCCCCTCACGGTGCCGACCGGCGTATTCGCGACTCAGGACGGCTACCTCAACCTCGCCGCGATCGGTCAGACGATGTGGATGCGTTTGTGCGACGCGCTCGGTCTCGAGGATCTTGCACGGGCACCGGGCTACGACTCGGACCCGGCCCGCGTCGGGAACCGTGACGCGGTGAACAAGGTGGTCAGCGAGGTGTTCAAGACGCGCACGACGACGCAATGGACCGAAATCCTGCTTAAGGCCGGTGTGCCGTGCGGCCCGATCTACGGAATCGATGAAGTGTTCGACGACCCGCAGGTCAGGCATCTCGGCATCACATGGCCTGTCGATCTGCCGGGTAAAACCGGAGCCGCGTTGGTCGGGCAGCCGTTCCGGTTGTCGCGCTACCCGCGCGAAGCCGCGCCGCGCCTTGCGCCCGAACACGGCGAGCACACCCAGGCAATCCTGCAGGAGCTCGGCTACTCAGGCAAGCAGATCGAACAATGGCGCAAAACGTTCGTAGTCTGAACGTGACTCAACCCACGAGAGAACGAAAGGAGACGAAATGGCACGTTTGGTAGCCGCATTCGGTTCATCGCACAGCATCATGCTGGTATCGCAGCGCGAAGATTGGCAGCATGGCTTCCGCGCGGTCGACCCGAAGAACCCGCATTACTTCGACAAGGCCGGCGATCGCGTCACTTATGACGATTTGCTCGAGTGCGCACCGGCCGAAGCCGCAGCGATGGTCACGTCCGAAAAGATGGGCGAGCGCTACGATCGGGCCGAAGCGGCAATGGACGAGTTGCGCGAGCGCATTCGCGCCGCGTGCCTCGATGTACTGATTGTCGTCGGCGACGATCAGACTGAGTTGTTCCGGACAACGAATAACCCGGCATTCGCAATCTACTACGGCGAGACGATCCGAAACGCGAAGCGTGTGACTGGCGAGAACGACAGCTGGTACGCACGAGCACGCACCATGCGCCAGGAGCCCGATGCCGACGTCGATTATCCCGTCAAGTCAGACATGGCGCGCTGGATGATTCGCGAACTCTGCGAACGCGATTTCGATATGGCGGCAATGGACGGCCTCGAGCGCGGCCAGTACGAAGGCCACGCGTTCTCGTTCATTCACCGCCGCTACCTGCAGGGGCTCGACCTGCCGGTCATCCCGGTGATCGTGAATACCTTCGACCCGCCCAATCAGCCCACGCCGCGGCGCTGTATCCAGCTCGGCGCCGCGTTGCGGGAGCTGATCGAGGCGTACCCCGAAGACCTGCGCGTGGGTGTACTCGCCTCGGGCGGCCTCTCCCACTTTGTGGTCGACGAGGCGCTGGACAACGGCATCATCGCCGCAATCCACCGCAAGGACAGTGCATGGCTTGCCGCGCTGGATCCGAAGCAGTTGCAGGCGGGTAGCTCGGAGATCCGCAACTGGATCATTGCGGTCGAAGCGGTCAAGTCACTTGACCTCGAATGGGTCTCGTACACGCCGGGCTACCGTAGCCCCGCGCTGACCGGCACCGGTTTGTGTTTCGCCGCATGGCGCACGCTGGCCTGAACCGGCTTCATGCCGCAGTGAAATCTACGGAAGACAACCAACATGACTGACCAGTATGTACAGCGCCTGCGCCGGCTCGATTGCTGCGCGGTGTCGGACGCGCTCGATAGACTCAAACTGCCCGGCGTCGTGAGCGGACTGCCACAGCGCGCGGGCGCGGGAAGGATCGCCGGCCGCGCGATCACCGTCAAGCTTGGTACCGGCGAAGCGCCGCCGGGACCGTCAGTGCACCTCGGCAGCAGGGCAATCGAACAGGCCAATGGTGAGAACGTGATTGTGGTCGAACAGCGTAGCGGTGTTGAAGCCGGATGCTGGGGCGGTCTCCTCTCGCTTGCGGCGAAAGTGCGTGAAGTGGCGGGTGTGGTGGCCGACGGCCCGGTGCGCGACATCGACGAAGCCATCGCCTATGAGCTACCGGTGTTCAGCCGCGCGACCACAGCGCGCACGGCGCGCGGCCGCGTGGTCGAGAAGGGCACTAACGTGCCCGTGCAGATCGGCGAAGTGGAGGTCGAGGCAGGCGATTATGTCGTGGCCGACAACAGCGCCGTGATCTTCATCCGCGCCGCAGACATCGAGCGCGTGCTCGATGCTGCGGAAACCATCGTCGCGAAGGAAGCCGCGATGGCCAAAGCGATTCTGTCTGGCTCGCCGGTCGGGAAGGTGATGGGTGGCAACTACGAACACATGCTCAAGTGAGCACATTCACAATCCACCAGGACACACATCATGACGAACGACAATCGCAACGTCGAACGCGCGGGCAAACTCGATACGGCCACCCTCTCGGATGCGCTCGACAAACTCGGCATCACCGGGCAGTGCTACAGGATCAAGGCCCGCAGTACGGACTTCCGGCTCGCGGGGCGCGCCTGGACACTCAAGTACGGTCCTGCTTCGAACCCGCCTGGCACGGTCGGCGACTACATCGACGACGTGCCGCCCGGCGCGGTCGTCGTGCTTGACAACGGCGGGCGCGAAGACGCGACCGTCTGGGGCGATATTCTGACCGAGATCGCACACCGCCGAGGCCTGGGCGGCACGGTGATCAACGGCGTGTGCCGCGACGTCTCCCTTTGCCTGGAGCTCGGCTATCCCGTGTTCAGCCGCGATCACTGGATGCGCACGGGTAAGGATCGCGTGCAAGTCGAGGCGACCAACATTGCCGTCAATATCGGCGAGGCACGCGTTCAGCCTGGTGACATTCTGCGCGGCGACGCCGACGGTGTGATCGTGATCCCGCGCGAGCATGAGGACACTGTGCTCGACGCGGCCGAGACCATTCAGCATGCAGAGGACGCAATCCGCGAAGCCTGTCGCGGCGGCATGCGTCTTGATGAGGCGCGCCAACAGTTCAAGTACCACCAGTTGCAGACTCGGAGGCAATAAGCATGAAAGAACACGATTCGGCAACGACGGTGCGCACCGCAATCGAACGCGTCGAGGCGAGCGTGGTCGAGACCGCGCGCACGCTGCCCGCGGCGACGCTGCACGAAGCCGGCGGCAAGATCGGGGCACTGCCGGCAGCGATCAAGCCGGTGGCGCAGGGTTTCAGGATCTGCGGCACGGCAATTACCGTGCATTCGCCGGGCGGCGACAATCTATGGCTGCATCGCGCAGTTGTGCTCGCGCAACCGGGCGATGTGCTGGTGGTCTACACGAACGGCGTCTACGAGCACGGTTACTGGGGTGAAGTGATGACTACCGCGGCGAAGGTGCGCGGTCTCGCCGGTCTCGTGATCGACGCCAGTGTGCGCGACGCAGACCTGCTCGAGCAGATAGGCTTCCCGGTGTTTTCGCGCGGCCTGTCGATTCGCGGGACGGGCAAGGATTACGGTGCTATCGGCTGGATCAACGAGCCGGTGATGATCGGCAATGTAACGGTCAACGCGGGTGACCTGATTGTCGGCGACCGCGACGGGGTGGTCGCTATCCCACGCAAGCGCGCCGCGGACGTGGTCGAGAAGGCCGCCAGGCGCGAGGCCGAGGAGGCCGCGATCTGCAAGCGCATTGAGGCCGGCGAGACGACCATGCAGATCTACAACTTCCATTGAGCCGAACATGACCTCGAAATCCGCCACCGCTTCGTCCGGCCTTGCGCCGGAACTGACCATCACCGCTCCGACGGCGACGATCACGTTGCGCCGGCCCGAGATGGCGAACCGTCTCGAACCAGAAGACCTCGCGACGCTGCGCGGCTTCATTGGCGAAGTGAACGCGCGACGCGACGTGCTCGTGTTGCGGCTATGCGCCGAAGGCCGGCACTTTTGCGCTGGCTTTAACATTGGCAGCGTCGCCAGCGGTAACGCGGGAGCGAGCTTCGAGGCGCTAGCGAACGAGCTGGAGAGCGCGCGGCCGGTGACGATCGCCGCGATCAACGGTGGCGTGTACGGCGGCGCGACCGACCTCGCTCTCGCCTGCGACTTCCGCGTCGGTGTCGAGACGAGCCAGATGTTCGTGCCTGCTGCGCGACTTGGTTTGCTGTTCTATCGCGACGGCCTGCAGCGCTACGTTTCGAGGCTGGGGCTGAATACGGCAAAGAAGCTGCTGCTTGCGGCGGCGACGTTCGATGCCGCGCAGATGCAAGCCTGCGGCTTTCTCGACGCGGTGTTGGCGCCAGCCGCGCTGCGCGACGAAGTCGAGCGCCTGAGCGGCGAGCTGGCCGGGATGGCGCCGCTGGCGCTCCTCGGCATGAAGAAGCACCTGAACCGGATCGCATCCGGCACGCTCGACGAAGACGAGTTCTGGCACGACGTGAGCGAGGCGGACGCATCGCAGGACTTGCGTGAAGGCGCGCTGGCGTGGCAGGAGAAGCGCAAACCGGTGTTTCGCGGCGAATAGGCGTCGAAACAATGCGAAAGGCGCTTAGGTTTCGAACCGCGACTGACCTCGAAAATAGGAGAACATCAATGGAAATCGAAGAGAAACCGGCTCTCGGGTGCCTTTCCGGCACGAACGGCTCGCTGCCCGCGGTGACGACAACGCTTGGCGGCACGTTCCTGTCACTGGGAGACGGCACGCTCGAGGCGCAATACGTGGGCGTGCCGGCGTTCCTCAACCCGGCAGGTCAGGTGCAAGGCGGCATGCTGTGCGCGATGCTCGACGACGTGACGGCGACGCTCGTGACGTCGACACTGGCTGAAGGCGAACACTGCGCAACGCTGAGCCTCAACACGTCGTTCCTGCGGCCCGCGAAGCCGGGCCGACTGATTGGCCGCGCGACGCTAGTGCGCAGGGGACGCGGTGTGTGCAACGTGAACGGAGAGCTGCGGCAGGACGATAAGCTCGTTGCAACGGCGTCGGCGGTATGCATGATCGTCGCGCGTTGAGCCCGGCGCGCG
>NZ_JBAUSA010001028.1:0-2799 GCF_049581465.1 Caballeronia sp.
GGACTGGATGCGGTTACACGGAGCCTCGCGATGGAATACGTAAAGCATGGTATACGTGTGAACGCCGTTGCTCCTGGCGTCGTGGATACTCCGATGCACAAGAATCATCCGAAGGACTTTCTGAGGACGTTGCAACCAATGGGGCAGATTTCCAGTGTGTCGGACATTGTCGACGCCATTCTTTATCTGACTGAAGCAAGCCAGGTAACCGGGGAGGTGCTTCACGTTGACGGCGGTGCGCACGTTGGTAAGTGGTAGCCCGTGACAAAGTTGGGCAAACGACGGCTGAGCAGCGGCTGAAGGCACTTGGCATCAAGCTCCCAGCGCCGCCTGAGCCATTCGGCACGTACGTTGAAGCAGTGCAGACCGGCAATCTGCTATTTCTTAGCGGGATGTTGCCCACCGAGGGACGCGGAGCAAAAATCGTTGGGCGCGTTGGCGCGGAGCTCGATGTTGAAGCTGGACGCGAGGCGGCGCGCCTCGCGGCGCTGAATGCGCTTGCAGTCGCGAAAGAATATCTGGAATCGCTCGACAGGGTGACACGGGTTGTTAGGCTCGGCGTTTCGGTCGCGACCTCCGGAGATGTGCGCGATCAGCCAAAAGTCGCCGACGCCGCCTCGGAGCTCCTCCAAGATGTCTTTGGAAAGGACAAAAATCCCAGCCGGCTGGTCTATGGTGTCGCCAGCCTGCCGCTGGGCTCGCCGGTGGCGCTGGAGGTAATTTTCGAGGTGACGGGATGAGGGACAGATGCCAATCGGAGGAAGTCTCCCTCGACAACCGCGATAAGAGATTGTCTTTTCACGCCGCTATCCTTTGGCTCGACCTCGGTACGCCGAGCCAAGAACGACAGTTGTTGCATGTAATGAGACGTAAACGATAATATACGAGCGTGCGACAACTGATCAGGATATCGCTAGGGCTTAAGCACCGCGACCATCTTGACTAGGTCAGCCAAACTGCGCGCAGCCATTTTGCGCATCGCAGCGCCCCGGTGAATTTTTACCGTAAACTCTTGTATCCCGAGATCCCCTGCGATCTGCTTGTTCATCTTTCCGGTGGTCACCAGCAGCATCACTTCCCGCTCACGTGGGGTGAGCGTTCCAAGCCGCTGCTGTATCTGCGAAACATTGAACTGAACGACGCGGAGCTGTCGATCACGCTCGATGGCGCTGACGACGGCGTCAATCATGTCCTGGTCCTCGAAGGGTTTGGGAAGAAAGTCCACCGCACCGCGCTTCATTGCGCGTACCGACATGGGAATGTTGCCGTAGCCACTCATAATGACGACTGGCAACAGCACACCCATCTCCCTTAGTCGGGCGTGAAAATCCAATCCATTCATGTCGGGTAGGCGAATATCCAATACGATGCATCCCGGTCTATCTTGGAGTGCTGACGCCATAAAATCTTGCGCCGTGGCGTATGTTCGGGTTTCTAGCTTTACCGAGTCAAGCAGACCCTCTAGCGCGTCCCGCATCGACGCGTCATCATCTACGATACGCACAAGCGGCTTTTCGTTAGGTTGGGACGGCATCGCCAGGCACCATCGGCTAACACCAAAAAAAAACAATATCACAGCGGAGGTCCCTCCGGGGATCAAACCTAGGTATGAGTGGAGTCCGCCCGTTATCTGCAGAGCGCCATGCTCCAAGGGTTCCAGGCGACACTTTTCAATTGCCGAGATCCTGCCTTTGGCTGCGGCGGCACCGATCGAAAATCGTGACCTCCGGAAGATCGCCGATCTGTCTTCACGTCCGCGACCAAGACCTCTAAAATGCTTCGCGCGACAAAATGTCCTGTTCCCTAACGTCACCGCGCGCAGGGGTCGAGGCGCTCAAGTGCCTCGAAAAATGTGCGCGGCCGCGTTTGCCGGCGCGGTACACCTCGTTAGTCCGAGCCACATTTGGTAGAGGCGGTGCGCCCCGTGCTGTTCGGATCAGCGACGCTGATCGAATGGCACGGCATCTACATCCAGGCGATCAACTGTCCTCCGACTGCGCTGCGTTGCCGCTGATCGCTCCGCCGTCGCAATATACCGACGCCGATATCGGATGTCTGGTGCAGATGCCGACGGAGATCTGGAGCGCGGCATCGCCAAGGCTGCCGGCGGGCCCGTTCTACTCGGATCTCGGGATGAATAGACTACCACCAAGGCATGAAGCGCAATCCATCTCTGTAGAATTACCGAGAGCATCCTCCGGGTCTACTTTGTTGAGACACAAAACGCACAAGGCGAGGCGCGATTGCCTCGACACGGCGTTCAACCAACGGAGATTAAGATGCGAAAGACAGTTCTCACCGTTCTCGGCACGTTGTTGATTGCAGTATCGGGAATTCAGGTGGCCACCGCGTCGGAGCGCCACACGCGCCGATCGTATGACGAGTCGAATTTCCGCGGTTCGTATAATCAGCTGAGCGGGCCATCTTATGCCATCCCGCAAACACGGGCGGGCCGGAACATCGAGAATTTTGGCTTCAGTGGAAGGGACCCGTCAAGAGTGGGTGGCTGGGACCCGTCTCTCAACCCCTCCGGCAGTTAGAGTCTTGATGAGGCGTTCCATCTCAACGCAGCGTTACCTCACCCTGAGACGGGTGGGGTAACCGCATGATTGCGTTCACGGCTTGATCAGTAGGGTTTGTGATCCCTGATCGAGAAACCATCCAACCAGCGGAGATTGACATGCGAAAAATAGCTCTCACTATTCTCGGTGCATTGCTAATCGCCGGATCGGCGCCACAAAATGCCACAGCGTCTGAGCATCACGCTCAAAATGCGCGCCGTGCGCGCGCAGCCATAGG
>NZ_JBAUSA010001029.1:0-3407 GCF_049581465.1 Caballeronia sp.
GGCCAGGACGGAGTCCTCCTGCTAGCGTGGTCGTTCTGCTTAAGTCTGATTTTCTTGCTTATTTCTGTTAGCCCCTGTTCGGGGCGGAACTTCATTTCTTTGCAAACCCGCAAACGCGCAAAGAAACGAAGCAAAGAAACGCGTTCAAACCGCCAATTTCTTAGTGTCGGCATTCCCCATTTCAGGCTTTTGGCACGAACGCGTAGCACGGCCCCCACCGATCAGCCGCAGTCGAACACCCCCCTCAAGCACCAACCGCGCGCACACGCTTCGCCTCGACGGCCGTAATTGACCTCTCCGTCCTAAATGTCGCGCCGAAGAGTCTTCGTATCCCTAACCGACAATTTACCTCACGCACCCATTAGCGTGACCGCATTCGTATGAATAATTGAACCTTGATATTAGTCACTCAAACCATTGGGGTAAAGAAGCAACCGTTTGTAGATCTAGTTGCGCGAGCCCGGTTCGTATACCGTGGAGTCGTTGCGGTGTACGTGTGTTTCCCCCTACTGTCTCACGCGCACCCTCGACAAACAACCATGATCACTTCGTCGCTTGGCGTCACAACTAGACATTTCGTTAGGTAAGCGAAGTGTCTATATGACGGACCGGCGAGTGGAAGTTTGGGGATTCATTGCATCCGGATGCCAGAATTGCGCTTGCCGACAACATGCAGATAAACAGAACCCAAGCGAGCGTGGTTTGTCAGCACGCAGCGGTTTCAGGCAGGCATCGGTAATCCGATCCGGCAACACGACGCGAAGCAATAAAGGGTAAGGAGATTCTCGTGATCAGGACGCGCAAGAAGTTGACGGACTCACATCCTACGGACCCATGGGTGCATACGATCAGCGTGCTCTCGCTGTCGTCCGCCGTGACGGCTGCCATCGTTAGTGGCCGCTTTGCCTCGACGAATAAACCGAAGCGCAAGCCGTGCCAGCTGCCCGCGCCCATGCCCGGGGAAAACCACCAAGTCACGGTGACGCTGATAGACCGCCCCACCGAGTCAACAGCAACGATCGCCTGGCGCGATCCGACCCACTGCTGCTATGGCGACCAGGTCTGGCGCGCATGCCGCTCGCGTGTGGAAGGTGTGTGCGCGATGAGCGGTCGCGCGATCTACCGCAACGACGTCGTATTCAAGCCCAGTCGATGCCGGGCTTCGCCGCTTAACGCGCACGCCATGATCCTTGCGGCCGTGCTCGAGAATACGACCTGGAGTTGAGCTTCAATGATGGAAAGACCGATCCGGGCGGGCCCCCAAGATGTTTTCATCGCACCCGTCCGTAGGATCGCGCGTGCACTCGTGCTAACCGGTCGTGGCGCCGTGTCATTAAACCTTGATATTAGCCACTTAAGCCAATCGGTTATAGCGGTAACCACTCGTAGATCTAGTTGTGCGCATCCTGTCCGTATACCTTGGGGTCGTTGCGGGGCCTGTCTGTTTGACCGGCGGTCCGCTTCAAACCCCTTCATCTTCCACGGAACATCCCATGGCACAGCAAAACGTTTATGACAGGCTGAAAGAACTCGGCATCGAATTGCCGAGCGTCAGCGCACCCGCCGCCGCATACGTGATGAGCGCGCAGACCGGCAACACGATTTATCTGTCGGGCCATATCGCGAAGAAGGACGGCACAGTGTGGGTGGGCAAACTTGGGGCTACGCTGACAACCGAAGAAGGCCGCGTGGCTGCGCATTCGATCGCCATCGACTTGCTTGCGACGCTGCATGCGCACGTCGGCGATCTGAATCGCGTCACGCGGATAGTGAAGGTGATGAGCCTCGTCAATTCGACGCCCGATTTCATCGAACAGCATCTGGTGACGAACGGCGCTTCGCAACTGCTAGCCGATGTATTCGGCGAGCGCGGCAAGCACGCTCGGTCGGCGTTCGGCGTAGCGCAGATTCCGTTGGGCGCGTGCGTGGAAATCGAAATGAACGTTGAGGTGGACGGTTAGGGAGACTTCTGGCTCGCCCCCAAGCCAACTCGCGAACTGCTCTATAGCGCTACTCGCGCCGTCCCGCGTGAGGACTGCCAAGCCGTGGCGAGCGGATCAATGCGGTTTCGGAAGATGCGGATCGATGTGCAGCGTTCCGGCCTTTCTAACCAGATCCGCCACTGAGCGCGAAGCCATTTTCTTCATGACGTGGCCACGATGGATCTTCACCGTAATTTCGCTCAGGCCCATCGCCGACGCAATTTGCTTGTTCATCAAGCCAGCCAGCACAAATCCCATCACCTCTCGTTCCCGCGGAGTCAATGAGTCGTAGCAGGTACGGAGTTCCACGAGCGAGCGTTCGATCGCGAGGCGCTCGGCATCCAGCGTCAACGCGTGAGCGACGGCGTCCAGCATGTCCTGATCACGAAAAGGCTTGGAAAAGAAGTCGAGCGCGCCCGCTTTCATGGCCTTGACCGACATCTCAATGTCGCCATGCCCGGTGATGAACAAGATGGGAATCTGCAGGCTGGTCTTTGCGACCTCGTCCTGAAACGTGAGACCGCTTTCGCCGCGCAGCCTGACGTCCAAGATCAGGCAGCTAGGCGCATCATATTTTTCAAAGCTAAGAAAGTCCTTGGACGATTCGAAAATCTCGACGCGCAGTCCGACCGAGCGCAGCAGTCCGCTGAGCGCGATCCGCATCGACTCGTCGTCGTCGACGATATAGACAACCGACACCTTGCTTGCGTTGTTGCTTTGAGGAGAAATCGACCGCAATCCCAGAACCATCTCAGTCCCCCTTTTAAACGCTAAGGTTGCGCGGCAACATTAGCGTTGTATTCCGTGCGGACATCGCTGTCGCGGCCCGTCAGACGACTGTTGCGCCGGAACCCGGCGCGGCTGGCCTATGTTCGCGCTGCCTTTCAAAAAACTAACGCGCGTCGGGCATTGGATTCGAAGGCAGTAAGAGCACGTTCGCGCTAGTCGACCTGAAAAGTATAGTCTCCTTCGGAGGCTACGTAACGAGCCAATCGGGGCTATCGACCGCAAGGCGAAATTTTGATCCGATGCGGGGAGCGGCCATCGTGCCGCGCCTTGTCGGGAGCGGCGGCCGATGCAATATTATTGGCAGTGCAAATCAAGGTCAGGATGGGACCGGGCCGGGACAGGGCGTCCCGGCAATCCCGCGCAACCTCGGGATGACGGCGCGATTTCAAGTTCGCCCGTCCGCCAGACGGGTTATTGACCGAAGTAAATCGGCTTTAGGCCGTCATTGGCTGCAGAGCGGGCCGCCCGTGGGAGTGGGGTTGACGACGAACCGCTGACAACCCCGCCAAAGCCGCTTGTCGCACCGTTTTGCGCATCTACGCGGGCCTCTGCGGCCTGGATGTTCGCCGGATACTGCGTTTGATCGCCGGACGGGTTATAGCCGACCTTTTCGAGCTGGACCAGTTCGGCGCGGAC
>NZ_JBAUSA010001030.1:0-8747 GCF_049581465.1 Caballeronia sp.
ATCGAAGACATGCGGCCGACCGTGCTGACCAATTTCGGGCTGGTCACCGCGTTGCGGACCCTTGCCGATGAAGCCGCGCAACGCAATGGCTGGACGCTCGCGCTCGCCCTTCCCGACGACGACATCAAGCTCGGCGCGGACGTGGAAATCGCGTTGTTCCGGGTCGCGCAGGAATCGCTCACGAACGCGGCCAAGTACGCGCGGGCATCGAACGTATCAATCGCGCTCGAACTGGACGAGGCACGTGTCACGCTGCGTATCGCCGATGACGGCGTTGGCATTCGCCCGGAGGATTTGTCGCGCACGCACACGCACGGACTGCTCGGGATGCGGCAACGGGTAAGCGCGCGGGGCGGGCATATCGAGATCCAGCGGAGCGTGCCTCACGGCACCGACATCCGCGTGTCGATGCCGCGCGTGCGCGGTATCGACAGTGAAGGCGGCGCCTGATAGCTGAGGCGTAAAAAGGCAATACGAGTCAAGACATGTAGGAGGACGCCGACACCCATTACAGAGCCCGCCGACACGATAAACCCGCGCGCGCCTACATTGTGCGAACGCCCAGTCCTTTATGATGCTTAAAACTGGCGTGGTCGCTTGCCCGGCTAAGTTGCCCGTAACCACAACTAAAGAGAGGAACGACTCATGACACGAATCATCGCTATGCTGCTGATCGCTGCCACCGCTGCACTCGCCGGCTGCAACACAATGGCCGGCGCCGGCCAGGACATTTCGAAGGGCGGCAACGCGCTGACCAATTCGGCTGACAAGGCTGCGGACTAAGTTCCAGCGCTGGAACTGCAGCTCTCAAGCAAAAAAAGCCCGCGCTACCCGGCGGGCTTTTTTTGTCTGTCAGACACGCTTAGACAAACACGCTCAGACGAGACCGCGTCGCCGGTAGTCGAACCAGAACGACAAGCCCACGCTTGCCAGAATGATCAGGGTCGCAATCACGGTCCATTGCGTAATGGTCTCGCCGAGAAACAGCGCGCCCATGGCCACGGCCACGACCGGATTCACGTACATGCAACTGCTCGCGATAATCGGACTGGTGTGGCGAATCAGGTACGCGTACGCGACGTACGCGGCCATCGATCCGATCAGCATCAGGTAGAGGTACGCCACGAACGGCGTGAACGCCATGGTCACGATGCGCTCGCCCGACAGCCACGCGACAATTGTCGCCATCGCGCCGCCCAGGCCGATCTGCAATGCCGTCGATACAAACAGGTCCGATGGCAGCTTGAGACGCCCGGCGAGATGCGCGCCGACAGCCCAGAAGATCGCGCCGCAGAGAATGGCCAGGCTTCCGGACGTCGAACCCGACGACGGATCGCCGTGGTTCAGCAACGCGATCCCGACCAGCCCGAGCGCCACGGCCACCCATTCGCCCTTTGCAATCTTGCGCCCGGCGATAGCAGCAATGATGGTCGCGAACAGTGGCACGGTTGCAACCATGACCGCAGCCGTTCCTGTCTCGACTGTACGCATGCCGAACGCGAGCATCCCGCTGGACAAGCCGACCAGCAACGTGCCGACAATCGCGGCGTTGCGCACCTCCACGACTGTCGGCCAGACCGGCTTGCGCCGCGCGGCAAAAATAAACAGGCCGATACCCGCGAACAAGTTGCGCAGACCCGACAACATGAGGGGAGGGAACGCTTCCAGGGATAGATGCACCGCCATGTACGTCGAACCCCAGACGAAATAGACCGTGCATAGCGCGAACGCGACACGACCGCTGCGCGTGGCGGGCAGGCGGAACGGGAAGTAGTTGGGGAGATTGAACAGGCGCGGCGAGCGTTCAGGCTGATTCGGTGGCGGCAACGGCGTCGACATCCGTTACCCCGCCCTGGCAGCGAATGGGACGGCTGCACTCATGAGCGCGAATTCCGATGAAAACGGGCATGCCGCTCGAACGGCGCGGCAAGACGGGCAAGGCAGGACAACATGTCGGAGACGGCGAAAAAGGGGTGGGGAAATTCAGGCCAAAAAACCCGGTGGTCGTCATTATGCAGTAAGCGCTGATTGGACTGCCACGAGCGTTACAGAAGGTTGCCAAGTTGATACGGCGAGGTGTATCGTTGCGCCTGTTAACGCGGGGGTCCTGCGCTGCACATCGCAATCTGCTGGCCGGATTGTCCGTGTGACGCGGGTGAGAAATACCCTTTGAACCTGATCTGGATAATGCCAGCGCAGGGAAGCGTTCGGGTCTTGCCGCGTTGGGGTCTTTAGCTTTTTCGCGCATCCAGGCAACCCCGTCACCTTCCTGCTCTTTCCCTTTCTCGCTCTCCCGTGGTTTCAGCGCCTGTTTTCGGCGCATCCCTCATTTCCCCACAGGAGAGCCGCATGAACGCCAATCCGAAATTCCTGTCCGCAGACGCTGTCGTGGACGCCGCCGCCGTCGCGCCGCTACCGAACTCCCGCAAGATATACGTCGCCGGTTCGCGCCCCGATATCCGCGTGCCGATGCGCCAGATCACGCAGTCCGACACCAACGAGAGCTTCGGCAGCGAGAAAAATCCCCCGGTCTACGTCTACGATACATCCGGCCCCTACTCCGACCCCGACGCGACCATCGACATCCGGTCGGGCTTGCCCGCGGTGCGCGAGGGGTGGATCGAGGAACGCGGCGACACGCAGCCACTCTCGGGCCTGTCGAGCGATTTCAGCCGGGAGCGCGCCGCCGATCCCGCCACGGCCGAGCTTCGGTTCAAGGGCTTGCATCGGACGCCGCGCCGCGCCGCGCCGGGGAAAAACGTCTCGCAAATGCATTACGCACGGCAAGGCATCATCACGCCTGAAATGGAATACATCGCGATTCGCGAGAACCAGATGCGTGCGGAATACCTCGAATCGCTGCGTACGAGCGGTCCGAACGGCGAAAAGCTCGCGGCGATGATGGGCCGCCAGCCTCCCGGCCAGGCGTTCGGTGCGTCGGCGTTCGGCCCGAACGCGGCGAAAGAAATCACGGCTGAGTTCGTACGCGAGGAAGTGGCACGCGGCCGCGCGATCATCCCGGCCAACATCAATCACCCGGAAAGCGAGCCGATGATCATCGGCCGGAATTTCCTCGTGAAGATCAACGCGAATATCGGCAATTCGGCGGTGACGTCGTCGATCGGTGAGGAAGTCGACAAGATGACCTGGGCGATCCGCTGGGGCGGCGACACGGTCATGGACTTGTCGACCGGCAAGCATATTCACGAGACGCGTGAGTGGATCATTCGCAACAGCCCGGTGCCGATCGGCACGGTGCCGATCTACCAGGCGCTCGAGAAGGTCAACGGCAAGGCCGAAGACCTGACCTGGGAGATTTTCCGCGACACGCTGATCGAGCAGGCTGAGCAAGGCGTGGATTACTTCACGATCCACGCGGGCGTGCTGCTGCGCTATGTACCGATGACCGCGAACCGTATGACGGGCATCGTCTCGCGCGGGGGTTCGATCATGGCGAAGTGGTGCCTCGCTCACCACAAGGAAAGCTTCCTGTACGAGCATTTCGAAGACATCTGCGAAATCATGAAGGCCTACGACGTGAGCTTTTCGCTCGGCGACGGCCTGCGCCCCGGCTCGATCTACGACGCCAACGACGAAGCCCAGCTCGGCGAACTCAAGACGCTCGGCGAACTCACGCAGATCGCGTGGAAACATGATGTGCAGGTCATGATCGAAGGCCCCGGCCACGTACCGATGCAACTGATCAAGGAGAACATGGACCTGCAGCTCGACTGGTGCGACGAAGCGCCGTTCTACACGCTCGGGCCGCTAACCACCGACATCGCCCCGGGTTACGACCACATCACCTCGGGCATTGGCGCTGCGATGATCGGCTGGTTCGGCACCGCGATGCTCTGCTACGTCACGCCAAAGGAACATCTGGGCTTGCCGAACAAGGACGACGTGAAGACCGGGATCATCACGTACAAGCTCGCCGCGCACGCCGCCGATTTGGCGAAGGGCCATCCGGGCGCGCAGGTGCGGGACAACGCGTTGTCGAAGGCGCGCTTCGAGTTCCGCTGGGACGATCAGTTCAATCTCGGCCTCGACCCCGATAAGGCCCGCGAATTCCACGACGAAACCTTGCCGAAGGATTCAGCCAAGGTCGCTCACTTCTGTTCAATGTGCGGCCCCCACTTCTGTTCGATGAAAATCACGCAGGACGTGCGCGAATATGCGGCGAAACAAGGGGTATCGGATGCGGAAGCCTTGCAACGAGGAATGGAAACCAAGGCGATTGAGTTCGTTAAAAAAGGCTCGGAGATTTACCAGCGCACTTAAACCTTGAAAGTGGAGGCGATGCAAAGGCGGGCACGGAATCTCGCGTGCCCGCCGGCCAAAGACGGTCAGGCCGGCACAGGCAGCACGCATCGATATGCGGACTGCGGGGTTAAGTGTTAGCTTCTCGTTAGTGTTTTAGCGCATAACTGTAAGTAAATTGAATGCACTGTAAATAGGAACCATTGTCAACAACTCGGCGCGCCACGACAACCCAATCAGGCACTGTTTCTGCTGTCCATGTAGTGGGAACAGCAAGAACTGGGGACGGTGCGCGCTTCGCTGGACGTCATCGCGCGCCCGGCGCCATCAATCCTTTGTCCGAGGCCATTACAGATTCACGGACCATCGAATGGGAGAGTTGAAATGACGAAAATCACACACATTGGCGCTATTGCTCTTGTCGTAGCGTTTGCAGCCGGCCTTTCGGCCTGCGACGACATGTCGACCCGTTCACGCGATACCGCCGTGGGCGCGGGCGTGGGTGGCGCAGCGGGCGCAATAGTAGGCGGAAGCGCGCTGTCGACGCTCGGCGGAGCGGCAGTCGGCGGCGTTATCGGCAATCAAGTGGGCAAATAAGTACGGTGCAAGGGGATACGCCCGCACGTCGCCGTTGGTAGGTCGCGAGCGGGCGAAATCCCCCGGGACAAACGCAGCCCGAGTCAGTGAAACAGACGGAAATAATGCGTGACGACTCGACGCTTCCCGCCTTTTCAGTGATGCGCTAGTCTCCAATAGACGTTCGCTCGAACGCCGCTCTTCGTCGCAACAGGAGTCGCATCATGAACCCGAAGCTCGCAGTGTCAGCCCTCGTGGGGGCTCTGAGCTTGAGCGGTTGTTATTACGTTCCTTACGGTTATTACCCGCCGTATCCCGGGCCGCCGGTCGGCACGGCGCAAACGCAGCAAGACATATCCGCTGGGGCACCGGGTACCGTCGAAGGCGGTGCGGCGCAAGGCTATTACAACCCACCATCAGGCGATCCGTCCGCCCAGCAGCAGCAACCACAACAGCAACAGCAACAACAGTACGGCGCGGCATTACCGCCTCCGGCCACGTACGCGCCCTATCCTGCTTATTACCCTGGCTATCCTGTCTACGCGCCTTATCCGGCCTATTACGGCGCCTATCCCGCGTACGGATACGGGTACGCGCCGTCGGTATCCATCGGCTTTGGCTGGTGGGGCGGCGGTGGCTGCTGCTGGCACGGCGGCGGAGGCTGGGGCGGCGGTTGGCATGGCGGCGGCTCAGGCTGGCACCACTGATTTCATTCCCCTCTGCGCGGCGTCCCTGGCATGATCAACCCGGAACGCGTGGCTGATTAACGCCCGGAGCGAGCCGCGCCGGCACGTCGCCGGTTCGCTCGACAGCGTGTGGTTTTTCTCCCCTGCGACACCGCCCGTGCCCACCATGGGTATTCCTGTCTTGACGCAGCCTGCGGTGCCTTTATTCTGACTCTAGACGCATTAGGCGGACGCTTAAGTCTTCCGCGTCGTGGCTACGCGGCAATGTTCGCTTTCGGCTGAGTTTCGGCTGAGTTGTGGCCGAAACCAAGGCGCATTCAGCGCGGCGGGATCGTCCCGCGAGGCAAAGCTGTCGAACGCCACACGTCCATTAAAAAAAGTCAGGAGACCGCATGTTTCATCAGATTTTGACGCCCGTCGGGGGTTCGCTGGGCTTGTCTTTCGTCGTCGCAGCGTTACCCATCATCGTTGTTCTCCTATTGCTCGGCTGGGCTCGGCGGCCCGCCTGGCAAGCATCGCTCGCAGGACTTGTGGTTGGAATCGTGGTGGCGATCGCTGTGTGGCAATTCCCTGTGGGTCTCGCGTTCAATGCCGTCGCGGCAGGCGCCGTGTTCGCAGTCTGGCCGGTCATGTGGATCGTGTTTGCCGCGATCCTGCTCTATAACATCGCGCAACGTTCCGGCCGGTTTGAAGCATTCCGGATGTGGATGCTCGACAACCTGCCGAACGACCGACGCGTCATCCTGGTGGTGATCGGCTTTTCATTCGGCGCGTTGCTGGAAGGCGTCGCCGGGTTTGGAACGCCCATCGCGATTACGAGTTCGCTGCTCATTCTCCTGGGCTTTCCAACCCTCGAAGCGCTGACGTTCACGCTCATCTTCAACACCGCGCCGGTCGCGTTCGGCGCGCTCGGCGTACCGATCACCGTGCTTGGCGCGGTGACCCACCTTCCCGCCGACCTCCTCGCCAAGATGGTCGGCCGCCAGTTGCCGTTCTTCGCGCTGCTGCTGCCGTTCTATGTGATCGGCGTGTACGCGGGCTTTCGCAACATGCTCAAGATATGGCCTGTGCTGCTCGTGTCAGGCGGCGCGTTCGCGTTGACGCAATTCGTGACGTCGAACTTCATCAACTACTCGCTCACTGACGTGATGTCGTCGCTTGTTTCCCTGATCGTGACAATCGCGTTCCTGCGGGTCTGGAAACCTGCGCCGGACGAACGTTTTGCGGTCAAGGTGGATCGCCTGAACCAGAAGCGCGGGGAGATTTCCGGTGCACACGGCTGGGTGCCGTGGATCGTGGTAGCCGCCGTCGTCATTGTGTGGACCGTGGCCAAGATCTTCCTCATCGGCGACGTCAAGGTGCCATGGCCGGGCCTCGATAAAGCCGTCTTCATCACGCTTTATAACCAGCCGTACGGCGCGATCTGGGACTTCCAGCCGCTCGCGACGGGAACGGCGATTCTTGTCGCCGCGATCATTACCGCGTTGATCGTGAGGCTGCCGGCAAGCGAATTCAGGGCATCGATTGTGGATACATGGATGCAGACGCGCATTGCGATTTTCACGGTAGCGACGATCATAGGCCTCGCCTACCTCATGAATTACTCGGGAATGAACTACACGCTGGGCCTGGGCGTGGCGTCGGTGGGCGCGTTGTTCCCGCTCGTATCGGCTTTTCTCGGCTGGGTGGCGGTCTTCCTGTCGGGCAGCGATACCTCCGGCAACGCATTGTTCGGAAATCTCCAGGTGGTGGCGGCGCGGCAACTTAATCTCAATCCCATTCTGATGGCAGCGACAAATTCATCCGGCGGTGTGATGGGCAAGATGATCTCGCCGCAAAATATCTCGACGGGCGTTGCCACGACGGAACTCAAAGGCAAGGAAGGCGTGGTGTTCGCGAAGACGTTCAAGCACTCGATCTTGCTGACGATGCTGCTTGGCGTGCTCGTGTGGCTGCAACAAAACGTATTGACGTGGATGATTCCGCATTGAGGGGTTGCGGGGTCTAGTCTTGCTGCTAGTCCCGCTTCTTGCTCTTTCAATGGACATGATGGCTTTGCATGTCGGCGATGCGAAACTGCGGTGCTACCATTCGCACTCAGCCTCCTTCGCCGCGCAATCATGTCTCCCGTCAACCTCCTGCAGTTGATCGTGCTCGCCGCCTTGTGGGGCGGCTCGTTCCTTTTCATCCGTATCGCCGTCCCTGATTTCGGCGTGGCGCCGCTGATGGCGCTGCGGGTTGGCATCGGCGCCGCGTTTCTTGTCGCGGTGCTGCTGACTACACGCCCAATCCGCCAATCGATCACTACGCTGCGACGCCGCGTATGGCCGCTGATCGCGGTCGGCGTCCTCAACTCCGCCATCCCGTTCTGCCTTTTCGCGTATGCGGAATTGACGTTATCGGCGGGCGTCACATCGGTGATCAACGCGACCTCCCCGCTTTGGGCCGCGCTCGTGGCGTTTGTCTGGCTCAAGGATCGGCTCACGACGCTACGCAGCATTGGGATGGCAATTGGCTTTGTTGGCGTGATGATTCTCGTGTGGAACCAGATCGCGCCTTCGTCCGCGGCGAATGCCGCCAATGCCGCCAATGCCGATGCTGCGTTGTTGCACGGACTGCTTGCCGCTGCGGCTGCGCTTGCTGCTGCCGCGTTCTACGGCGTCGCCGGGAGCTTCACGAAGAAATACCTGACAGGCGTCGATTCGCTCACGGTCGCCACTGGAAGCATGCTCGGCGCGACGCTCGTACTCGCGCCGATCGCGTTTGCCACGTGGCCCGTCGCTCCGGTTTCGACGACGGCGTGGCAAGCGGTGCTGGCGCTCGGTATCGGCTGCACGGGCGTGGCCTACCTGCTGTATTTCCACCTCATTGCGGTCGCCGGGCCGACTCGTGCCATGACCGTCACGTTCGTTATTCCCATCTTCGGCATTCTGTTGGGTGCGGTGTTTCTGCACGAGAGCGTCTCTGCGACGATGATCGGCGGTTGTGCGGTGATCCTGGCAGGTACGGCGCTCGCGACTGGGATGGTGAAGGGATGGCCAGGATCGAAACGTCGAGCGGCCGTGAGATAGATCGGCCGGGCTGGAGCGGTTCTGCCGGCGGTGAGTGTGAGGCAAGGATGGCGTCCCCCATTCACCGGTAGCAGAACCAACCAAGCCCCCCTCACTCCCCGTCCACGCGCCCGCGCGTTGCCTTCACGGCGCCCCGCCTGACCTTGCCCTCCAC
>NZ_JBAUSA010001031.1:0-4552 GCF_049581465.1 Caballeronia sp.
TATACGTGGTGTCGCCGGACCAATCTGATTGACCGACTTCCATTCGACCGTAGCGAGATGCTGATCCGGAAGCCTGCTGGGTTTCTGGCTCACGTCGATGCATCCGGCAACCGGCTTGATGCCAATGAGTTGGTGTTGCCGTCGACGCGGCCGCTGCCGAAGTTCCTCTCGCTGCGTGACGCCGCTGCATTCATGGAGTCGCTTTCGCCTGAACGAACGCGGCTCATCGGGTGGCTGATGATGCTTGCAGGCCTGCGCCGAGAAGAAGCCGCGCTGCTCGATATGCGGGTCCTTCCGAATCTCGGCGGGTATGATCCTGGCAGGTCGATCAAGGTCACGCTGGACCCGGCCATCACGCCGACCAAGGGCTCGAAAGAAAGGTGGGTTCAGATTCCGTATTCCTTGGCGGGTCACCTGCACGATTACCTGATGCGTGAGCGCCCACGGCTCGCAAAAATGTACAAGCAGCGCTACGGCCTGGCGACAACGCGGCTCTTCCTGACTAGGGCGGGCGAAGAGCTATCGCTGGATGGTCTGAACGAGCAGTTCAGGCAGGCCAGTCGGCGCTGTGGCATCCGGTGCCATCCGCACATGTTGCGGCACACGTTCGCGGTCCATGAACTGGTGAGAATGTCCGGGAAGCCGAAGATTAATGCGTTGAAGTGGGTCAGCGACCGGCTCGGGCACGCGTCAGTCACGACCACCGAGATCTACGTGAAGGCCGCCGATATCGTTAGCCACGACGACGCCGACGGCTATGTCGCTGAGATGTTGTGCGCACTGGCGCGAGGGTATGCCGATGATCGGCCGCAAACGAGTTAGCCGAAAGATGAACCTCGCTGGCGTCGGCACGGAGGTCGTGGACCTTCCGCCGGGATGGCACTTCACGATCGACTGTCCGAACCACGGACTGATCCGCTTTGACTTTGAACCATTTTCGAGGGGTGGGCGGCAGGAGCTTGCTGCGCAGTTTCGGGATGCCGTCTGGTCGCTTCGGCACCAAGTTCAGGGGAACACGCTTAAAGATTTCGTCGCGGCTGGAGTAAAACCGTTTTGGCGGTTTCTGGACGTACTGCGAGAGGGCGGCAACGGTGTTGACGCCCTCCGCGAAATCGACGCGGCCGTGATCCGGCAATTTCTGGCGTGGCTTGAGATGCAGACCGTCACCGAAGGAAAGAGCCGTGGCAAGCCCTGGTCGCTTTCGTCGAAGAAAGCGGTCTATGACCGGATGAAATCCCTGCTGCTCAATCGGCAGAAGTTCGCGCCGGAATTGGTAAGCCCTGCCCTTGCATTCCCCAAGAATCCGTTTCCGCGCGTCAACATCGCAACCCCACCGCGCGAACCTTATACCGACAGTGAGCTGCGGCGGATAGTCGATGCGGTCAATGCCGATCTCCGCACGCTCGATGCGGGCGGCCCCGGTGCGTTGTCGTCTTTGCAGGTGCTCGCGGTCTATCTGATCGCCCTTGCCATCGCGACAGGCCGGAATCCACAAGGCCTGCTCGATCTGCGCCGCGATAGCGTGCGTCCGCATCCTCTCGCTGATCGCGAGATATTGGTCACGGAGAAGCGTCGGGGTTACTCGACGCAGGTTACGTCGTATAGCAAAGCCAGTGAAGAGCATGCCGGATCTGATCAGGTAACGACGATCCCGCTCAGTGTCGGTAGCTACGTGCGTGCGGCCATGGAATATACCGCGCCGCTGGCATCGACCGCGTCTGCGCGCCATGCAGATTTCATTTTTCTGTATAGAGTTGAGCGCGGCGTGCGGAGCGGTGAAACCCATAGGCTGGATATCCGAAAATTTAACCAACTAGCCGAGAGTTTTGTTTTCCGGCATGGCCTCAAGGACGATCGGAGCAAGTCGATGCAGTTAAATCTTGCGCGGCTGCGGCCGACGTTCGGTACGCGGCTCTACGAGCGGACGCGCGATGTGCGAAAAGTTCAGCGGGCGCTTGGACATTCGAGTCCGCAGGTTACGGCGCGGCACTACATTACTCTGCCCGAAACCGCGCACCGCGACCATACGTTCGTTGGTCAGGCGGACACCCTCTTAGCGCGCTTGCACGTGATGACTGGGCTGCGTAGGATCAACCGATAAACATAATTGGCGTGCCAAACAACGTGAAGCTGGCCGATCTGTTCGCGCAATCCGACCCGTCTGCACTATGTGCAGGCGAGGTGTGGGCGCACGCGCAAGCCGTGGGCCGTGAGTTTGGCGCGCGCTGCAATCCTGGTGGTGGACCTTGAAGCAACTTGCTCGGATGCCGACCCGGCTTTTGATATGGAAACGATTTAGATCGGCGCCTGCTGGGTCGGCGCCGATGGTTTAGTGCTTGACCGCTGCCAGTCGTTTGTACGCCCGGTTCTAAATCCGCAACTTACTGGGTTCTGCACGCACTTGATCGGGATCAGGCAGGCAAACGTCGATAGCGCGCCGCGGTTTCCGGTCGCCGCCGATGCTCTGCGCGAGTTCGTTGCACGGCACCAGCAACCCGGCTCGACGTGGACGAGCTGGGGAGCGTATGACCGGAAGCAGCTCGAGCGCGACAGCGCGCGCCATGGCGTTGCTACGCCCATCGCAGTACCGCATCAGAACGCCAAGCGCCTGTTTGCCAAGTCGTGTCGGATCGGCAAGGAAGTGGGCATGCTCAAGGCGCGCGAGCTGGTTCGCCTGCATCTCGCCGGAACGCATCACCGCGCGCTTGATGACGCGTTGAATGGGCGGCGACGGCTGCTGCCGTGGGCTCTTGGCGACCGCCTGCGAGTAACAAACCGTGAGGGAACTGGCTGAAGCGCATGCGCGCACCGCGCGCTTGGGGGTTATTTGGTCGCGAGTGGGGTGAAGTACTCACACTGGCCCAGTCGCTCGGGGTTGGACGGTCGCACTTTTTATCAGCATGGGCAAGCCCGCACGCGGGCGCGTCAGGCCAGAGGCGTGGCTCGCGGGGAGACGCGCACACTTAACGGAGCGATGGGGACACTCGAGACGGCCGAATGGAGTATGACGAGAGGATTTGACGAATTGGCGTATCGGTCGGCCCTCGTCATGGCCCGTATGTATCTTGCACCAGCGGCGTATTTGGCCGCTGGCCCACCTCAGCTCTTGGGGGTGCGTCGTCAGTCGCACCATTCACGACAGGCTTTAGCATCCGATGCAAACTCAGGGCCGCGCTTGGCCAGTGCTTCGGCCCATTGCCGCACTTCTTTTTTCGACGGGATCATGCTGGAGGGGCACTCCCAAAGGAAGAAGGCCAAGAAGGAATCCAGATCCTGCTTCGTACCGCTCACGATCTTGTCCAAATACCCGTCGAGGTTGTCTGCTGGCATAAGTGGCTCCTTGTTTCCCGCATTTTGCGCTGGAAACCACAATCCTGGCAGTTGTGCTCGCGTTTCCTGAGGACCGAGCTATGGGCCGAGTCGACGTGGCGTAGCCCTTACCGGTCGCACTAACGTCGCGTCAGGCACAGTGCTGCACATCCGGCGTCTAGCTGGCTACCTTTGATAGATTGCACTAGTCGTCGCACACGCCTTGCAGCGCTTAACGTGGCCGTCGCGCTGACCACATTGCCCTTGGTGAAGATTGCTGCGCCTGACGGATCACCTGAGGGC
Organism: Caballeronia sp.; assembly: GCF_049581465.1. GTDB lineage: Bacteria > Pseudomonadota > Gammaproteobacteria > Burkholderiales > Burkholderiaceae > Caballeronia. The sequence continues at coordinate 3,613 of NZ_JBAUSA010001031.1, forward strand.
GTTATTCCAGCAAGTGGCCGAGATCGGATGTCCAGCTCAAGAACTGGGGCCGACAGAGCGATCTCGCACAAAAGCTGGAAAAAATACCAGGCGTCGAACCGGTTACAGCGACTGCCTTGGTGGCGACCATTGGTGATGCAAAGCACTTCCGCAACGGACGTCAGCTTGCCGCGTGGCTCGGTCTGGTCCCTCGGCAGCACTCTAGCGGCGGAACGCAAAACCTGTTGGGCATTAGCAAGCGTGGCGACTCGTATTGGCGCGAGTGGAGTTTGGATAGCACTCTTTCGGAAGCGTGGGACCAGGGTATTCTCCTCGCCGGTATGAGCGCCGGCGCTATGTGTTGGTTTGAGACAGGCCTGGGCGGGTCGTTTGAACAGGGGAATTACGGCTTGCAGCGAGGTTTAGGCCTGATTCAAGGAGCGTGCGCAGCCCATTACAGCAACACTAATATTCCAGGGCGACGCATTAATTTTCTATCCGAAATGCGTCTTGGAAGGATGCCGCGGACCTTAGCTATCGACGATCGCGCTGCCGTTCTTTTTGCGGATCGCGAGATCGAGAAGACGGTTTCCTGGGCGCCCGGTTCGACCGCTTATCGAGTCGAAAAGATTGACGATGAGATTCTCGAGACGCCACTAGCCGCTGTTCAACTACGCGACATCACGGGTCCATGATGCATCGGCCAGTGTGCCAAGCCCGCGAACTAGATGTCTGGGCTCTGGATAGCGTGTAACGCTGTTCAGGGTAGGGTGCCGCCGATCGCGTCAGGCAGACCGCGGCCAGAAGGCGTCATTCGCCCGTAACATCGTTCGGACGTTCAGACGTCAGCTCCGCCTCTGCAAGCGGTCATTCGACTCGAAACAGGAGCGTTGCTCGATCGACCGGAACGATGCCGAGGTTCCGGTAGGCGGATTTTAGCTCAGCAGATCCAGGTCATCGC
>NZ_JBAUSA010001032.1:0-3845 GCF_049581465.1 Caballeronia sp.
CGCCAATGCCTGCGGCCGCTTCGACCAGTTCACCACCAGTGACGCCGATGCCTGCGGCAGCGGCAGCCTTACCGGCGGCTTCGGGTACGGCTACCACTACAGCTACGACTACGACGAACCCATAGTCAAACGAGACGGCGTCGATACAGCGACCGAACCGCCTTTACCGGTCCGCATCACGAAAAACGGGTTCCGGTGCATTGCACCGGAACCCGTTCAACAACAAGACGATGCCAAGCCTTACACGCCGTCGCGCCGTACGAGGCCCTGGCTAATCATCAACCTCCGCCACCGTTTTGCGGTGCAAGCGTAAGCTTGTTGCTCACCGACGTCACGCCGGGCACGCCCTTTGCAATCTCTTCCGCCTTCGGGATCTGATCACCGTCAGGCACCGAACCCGACAACACGACCGCACCATTTCGCGCACGCACGTAGATCTTCGACACGTCGATACCTTGCGCATGACTCAGCGCACGGCGAACGTCCAGGCCGAGCTTGCGGTTGACCTTCTTGGCATTAGTCGGGCTGGAAGTTGCGGCAGGGGCGGCCATCGCATCGCTCGATTGAGCATAAGCGCTCGACGCTACCGCGACGCATAACACGACGCCTAGCGCCTTCAACATATCAACTGCTTTCATAACTTCTCCTTTTGTTTCGCTTAAGACTTCGCAAAGTTATAACTGCTTTCTACTTCTTCTTGGACCGCATCAACCCAGCGGCTTGGCTACGACATCGGGCGGCCCATGCATGCAGGCGGCAACAAAGAATCCGCACGCGCAACGATACAGGCCGGCAATGTTGGCGACACGGTGTTGCGAGAGACTGGCGAAATCAACTGCCTGGCCGTTTCTTACGGGTAACGTTTCCGTGGCTCAGGACATAAGCTGCACATCATGCGACGTTTCCGGTTCTACCTGGAGCGCACTCCAAATGCCGGATAGGTGGCGCCGATGCGGGTTTAGCGGCAGCGAACGTCAATTTAATCCAGCCTCGCGAGAAGCGCAAAGCATTTAACGAGATGAAACATGCGTGAGTCCGCATTAACGTTCCTGCTAAGGGCGCGCCCGTGGTCCGCGCGCATTTTCGATCATGTACTATCGGCAAAAATTGGGATGCAACGACGCAAAAACAGATTGATCAGCCCCTTTTGACCGATCATCGTGTAGACACTCAGTACTTTTTTCTGGCAAAGCGACGCTTTTCGCCTCCGACGCTTTCGCACCACACTACCATCGTGAGTACTCCGAGGGTTTTCCCGGGAGCCGCCGCGTTTTTCATGCGGTTCACTTATTGCGGGCTCGTTGTGGCGCTCGCTTCGCCGGCTTCTCCCTGCTTCTCCCCGTTCAACCGATACTCATCATGACCCAACCCGCTGGCTCCGACGTTCCGCCGCCCGACGCTGCATCGGTCGCACGACCCAAAAGGCGCCGCCCTCACCTTCCGTCTTCCATGGCGCGTTTCGTCGCGATCTCGTGGCACGACCTGGCGGTATCGTTCGGACCTATCCTGCTGGTCAGCGCCGCCGCTCTCTATCTCGCGGTGCGCCTGATCCAGCCCGCGCCGCCGTCGACGCTCACCATGTCGGCTGGACCGAAGGGCAGTTCGTTCTATATCAACGCCGAAAAGTACAAGGACATCCTTGCGCGCAACGGCGTGACCCTGAAAGTTCAGGAGTCGCAAGGTTCCCTCGATAACCTCCTGAAGCTCGAAGACCCGAACTCGGGCGTCGATGTCGGCTTCGTACAAGGCGGAATGACCGTGCCGGGCGTCGCCGACGACCCACACAAGGATTTGATGTCGCTCGGCAGCGTCGGCAGTGTGCCGCTGGCGGTGTTTTACCGTGGCCCCGTGCTGACGCGGCTGTCCGAACTACAAGGCAAGCGGCTTGCGATAGGCGGTGAAGGCAGCGGCACGCGCGCGCTCGCGCTCGCCTTGCTGAAAGCCAACGGCATCACGCCTGGCGACGGCACCGAGCTCCAGTCCTTGAGCGGTGACGAGGCTGCCGCAGCGCTGACGAACGGCGATATCGACGCGGCATTTCTCACCGGCGATTCCGCGCAGCCGCCGACCATGGCGAAGCTTTTGCGGCAACCGGGCATCCGCTTCTTCGACTTCAGCCAGGCCGAGGCGTACGCGCGGCGCTTCCCTTATCTGAAAGTCATCGAACTGCCGATGGGCGCCTTCGATTTCGCGAAGAACCTGCCCCCGCATCCGATCCACCTGATTGCGCCGACGGCCGAGCTGATTGCCCGCGACGGTCTGCATCCGGCGTTGTCGGATTTGCTGATCGAGGCCGCCAAGGAGGTCCACGGCCGCGCGACCCTGATGCAGCAGGCCAACGAGTATCCCGCGCCGCTGCAGCACGAATTTCGCATCAGCGACGACGCCGAACGCTATTACAAATCGGGCAAGAGCTTTCTTTACCGGACGCTGCCGTTCTGGATCGCGAGTCTCGCCGACCGCGTGCTCGTGCTGCTGGTACCGATCATCGTGGTGCTGGTCCCGGGCCTGCGGCTCGTGCCGGGAATCTACCGGTGGCGTGTGAGATCACGGATTTACAAGATGTACGGCGCGCTGATCGCAATAGAACGGGAAGCGCTGGGAGACCCCGACCCGGAACATCGGGAGGCGCTGATCACCCGGGTGGATGGAATAGAGACCGCCGTCAATCAGTTAAAGGTGCCGCTCGCCTATGCCGACCAGTTCTACGTGTTGCGGGAACATATCAACTTCGTGCGGCATCGGCTCGCGCTGGCGCATGAGGCGGCTGAGGACGGCGCCCACGACGCAGCGGGAGAGATCGCGCGCGAGCATCAGCGAGACAGCGTCCAGCACTCCACGTAATATCGAAAGAAGAAACGCCAAACATCCGGGTGCCCGGAATCGCAAAAGTCAGGAGATTCACATGTGTGCCGCACCCTCAACCGATCCGCGCCAGCTGTACTTTTTTTTCGATTTCAATTCGCCGTTCTCGTATCTGCTGCTGGAGCAGCACGAGAAATGGCCAGACATGCCTTTCCAGATCCTGCCCGTCGACTACCTGCCGCTGTTCAAGCACTGGGGCCAGCCGCTGCCTGGATCGATTCCATCGAAGCGCGTGTTTGCTTATCGGCATGCGCTCTTTCGTGCTGAACAACTCGGTATTCCGTTCAAGATGCCACCGTCGCATCCCTTCGATTCGTCCAAGGCGCTCCGTCTTGCGGTCGCGGCGGGCGGTGAGATCGGCTGCATTCGCGCGATCTTCAGGTTTATCTGGCGCGATGGCCGGGACCCCGGCACGCAGCAAGGCTTCAGGGATCTTTGCCACCATGTCGGCTTGCCTGACGGCGAGACAATGATCGAACGCGAAGACGTCAAGGCGAAGCTTCGCGCGAACAATGAACTTGCGGTCGAACAGGGGGTATTTGGCGTGCCGACGTTTGTGGTCGATCGGCAATTGTTCTGGGGCGAGGACACGCTGCCCATGTTGCTCTATGTTGCGCGCTCGCCGAACTGGCTCGACGGAGTTGAAGTCAAGCGGATCAGTTCGCTGCCGACCGCGACGCCGGAGGTTCTGGACGGCCAAGGCGCAGGAACCGACCTATCCCGCGCATAGGGCGCACGCTATGGCGCGGCGCGATGGACGGCCTTAAGGTGTCGTCATGCCATGCCCTGCCCGGCTTTAATGCGTGCAGAAGCGGAGCTGCCCGTCCGCCAGCCCGAATGCCTCGCCTATGAACGACCCCGCCGACTCACTCGATATCTGGTTGCTCCGTGTCCTGCGCACGCTTCTCACCGAGCGCAGCGTGACGCAGGCGGCGCTGCGCCTGGGCCAGACGCAGCCCGCCATCAGCACGGCGCTGCGC
>NZ_JBAUSA010001033.1:0-5463 GCF_049581465.1 Caballeronia sp.
TTGCGTTCGGCAACGATCTCAGCAATCAGCCGTCCAATACGCTGTTCTTCGCGGCGGGGCCGAATGACGAAGCCGATGGCGTCTATGGAAGAATCGATCTGAACACAACGTCGAGTTCAGGCACGAACACCGGTTCAAGCGCGGGCGCAAACACGAGCGGAGGGACGAGCACCGGCATGTAGCGCTGACCGCGCAATAGACAACGGTCGTTTTCTATGCGAGAGCGTGCCGCGAATATTCGCAATGCCGTGAACGTACCCGCGCGGGACGAAGAAGTCGCTGGCGCCTGCTTCGATGAAACCGAGCGGCGCTCCCAGGTTTTGTATCTGACGAGGATAAGGCGACGCGGACACAAGCACCGGATACCGGCCGGGCGTCGCCGGCCGGTACGTGTCAGCGCACAGTTCGACGCCATCCCGCATCGGCACAGACATGTCGTAGTCGGAATCCATCGGCCCGGCGTGTGTTGACGTCCGCACTGCGCTGCACGCTCGCGAAGACACGCCCGAAATGCTGGTCCTATGACATGTCATGGCTTTGTCAAGTTGGCAGAGAAAAGACGAAATTCGCGAAGGTGCGTAGTTTTCCTGATCAACAAACGTTGATGCCAGATTCTGCGATCGTCCATTGACGCCAGGCAGCCAGTCGACGCTTCAATTCTGCCCGGTGTCGACCTGCATTCATCCGATGTCGAGGCAGCGCGAAGTGCTGCCGAATCGGACCGAAGCACGAGAGAAACGCTTGAGTTCGCGCCCGGTCGCGAAAGCCACATATCTGGCGTTCGCGTCTTCAGGTGGGCTGGTGGCTATTCTCAGCGCGGTTGTTCACGCGCGCAGCCGCTTTGACGAATACATGCTTCACATGAGCGAGCTCGGGAATATCCTTAGTGCGGCAAACTTATAAGAACCTTAGGGAACCGGAAAATTGCAAAAAACTGTCAGTGTCGACGCCTGATTTGACTAAAGTTGTTAGCCACGTGAATAAGCCTGAACCACGGGCTCCGGTCTTGGCCGGATTCCATGCAGCGAGCGCCTCCTGGTTGAACCAGATCGTGATATCGCCACGTTGGCGCAAGGCCTTATTACATTCGAGCCAAATGGTCACTTTGTAACGTGGCTTTTTCGATCTTGTGCCAGCGACTCTGGTTATGTCCGTACGGCATTGCCAGTTCTGCAGGTCAAATCACCCGCGGATCATGCGAGATTCGCCGCCCTCGAACCGCTAGATCGATTTAGTCAACAAAGCTAGCCGCTCGCAATTGGCCGCGCTCAGGTGTTTCACAAGACACGTTTCGTTACACACAAAAACACCGTTAATCTGCCAGCACAATATAGTCCGCTCACGACTGACAAAAGAGGCAACTTATGAAAAGAACTATTGCGTTAGTGCTATTGGCCGTTTGTCTTGGAAGCGCGCTGGGTGGCTGCATCTTTGTACCCGAAGGCGGCTACCATGAGCATGACCACGACCGCTATTGACCGTAGCCAATAACGCGCTCGCAAACCCTGTTGCTCAATCACACATATCTGAATAACCAAACCAAACTATGAGCATCTTCCGCAACCGCCGGCTCGTCATGACACTGATTGCCGGTTTCGGCATAGGCGTATCGTCCCTCGCCCTCGCACACGTCGATGTTGGAGTAAACATCGGAATCCCCGGTGTTGTCTATGCGCCTGAGCCGGTCTACGCTCCGCCCACGCAGGTGTACGTCCAACCTCCTGCCGCTGTTCTCATTAGTCCGGGCTGGTATGGTGATAGATACTATGACGGGCATCGCTATTGGGAACATCGCGAGTGGGACGAGCATCATCGACGTGACGGCGAATGGCATGATGCACGCGACTACCGCGGCGGTCCTCGAGGTGAGTGGGACCACGACCATCAACACGGTGGACCGCACGACGACTGGCACCGTGACCATGAGAATGGCGGCGGGAGAGGTGACCATTGACGCGAAAGGCAGCAGCTGTCGCGTTCGGTGCGCCTGAACGCCCACAAGCCTAAATCGTATCCGCAGGTCACCCGAAGCATGCACTTTGGCAGCAGTCACAGATGCAATCAAATTCGCCTGTCTTGAAAAACCCGCACCCAGTAGAAGTGCTCCGAGCGTTTTGCTTCTTTCATCGCGCTGGTCGTCGCCTTTATATGGCTCGTCTAATGTCAACACACCCTTCTGGTCCGAGGCATCTCGGAGTTGCCGTCTACAGTGAGCTTTGCTTATCGAATGCAGCTTACATGACGGCTATCCAGCACCTGCTCGCGAGGTATTAACCATTTTTCGACCGCAAGCCGTTGCATTGAAAATCGGCCGAAAGAAGCAGTCCTTATGAGAACCTTAAGGCAACGCGAAATTGTGAAAAATATAGAGCTCAAGGTGCTTTCGATGCGGTCGATATCATGGGTGCACCACTAGTACATCGATCCATCGAACCCGGAAAAATCCATATGAACGTGAACTCGCTTAGCCACCCAGTGCCGTCGTCAACTAGCGCCACGGTATCGACCACAGGAACCCACCCTTCAAATTCGACGACCACCGGCGCGAAGTCCGCGACCTCCGCCGCAACCCCTGCCTCCCCGGCTGCGCCGCAACCGTCGTCTACGGTCAGCATCAGCAATGTCGCGCGTGCGGCACTCGCTGAAGCAACCGAGTCGGCAGCAACCACAGCGAAAGAGGCGAGCGGCGGTGATCGGCAGGCGCAACGGCTTCTTGCTAAGCAAGCCGCTCAAAAAATAGGTTAAACGAAACGCGAACGGACGAGGTCGGATCACATGGCCTCGAACCCAGAACCCGGGTTGGCTAGTGCAGGCTTCCTCGTCAAAAAAAGCAAAAGACGCGCAAGCTCGAAAAATTCCTGACGGATAAGCCCGCGTTAGGGTTTGGCGGGTAGTCTGCACTCCTGCATCGAGGTGACGCATCGCCATTCGTTGTTCTCGCATCATTGATAACGAATAGTGTTTGATTGATCGAAAGGAAAGAGGGGCGCCACGGCGCCCCTCTTTCCTTTCCACGTTTGCTAATCGCGTTTCCTCATCAGTAAGCGGAGCAACACGGGCAGTACGAGGAGGACCAGCGGCAATTGCACGATCAGGCCGGAGATAATCGCAATGGCAAGTGGCTGCTGCATCGCCGAGCCTTGGCCGAGTGCAAACGCGAGAGGCAGCAACGCGAGGATCGCGGCGATGGTCGTCATTGCGATGGGACGCAGCCGATTGCGGCCGGCCTCGATCAGCGCCCGGTCGAACGGCATGCCGTCGTCGAGCGTGAGCCCCTGCAACTCCGATACGTAGAAGATCGCCACCTCGGTCACGATCCCGATGATCATTGTCATGCCCATCATTGCGGAAATGTTCAACTCTATGCCCGTGATCCATAGCCCAACGAATACGGCGCCGGTCGCGAGCAGCGGCATGGCGAGGACAGCAAGCGCGATGCGAAATCGTTCGTAGAGAAACAACAGCAGTCCGAAGACCAGTGCGACTGCGGCCCCGAAGACCGTCATCAGCCCCTTGAACGCGATTTGCTGCTGTTGATACAGGCCGCCGAGTTCGTAGTACACGCCTTGGGGCAACAGTCCGGCCGTACCGAGCGTCTTCTGCACGTCGGCGACGGTCGAGCCGAGATCCCGGCCGTCGATGCGAGCGGTCACGGCAACCATGCGCTTCAGGTTGTCGCGGGCGATCTCAGGCTGGCCGCTCACAATGACGCGGTCGGTCACGCGGTTCAGCGCGAAGAGGTGACCGTCGGGGGCTCGAATCTGCAACTGTCCCAGTTGCGTATCGGTCAGTTCAAGCGCGCCGGCCGCCCGCACCCTGACGCCGACGGTCTTCGGTCCCGACTGAAACTGAGTTGCCACGTTGCCCTGGACCATGTCGGAGACGGCCTGTGCAATAGATTGCGGGTCCGTGCCTTCGGCCGCAGCCGCCTCCGGGCGGATGTGAAGTTCGAGAGCGTCACCCGCCGGGTTGATGCCGTTGTTCACATCCACGACGCCCTTGATCTTGCTGATCGCTGCGGCCACCTTGCGCGATGTGCTGTCCAGCGTGTTCTGGTCATCTGAATAAATTTTGATCTGCACCGGTTGCGGCACGGCTGTCAGGTCGCCGATCAGGTCTTCCATCAATTGCGCGAGTTCGATGTTCACGCCCGGTACTTGCGACTCGATTTTCGAGCGGACTTCTTCCATGACCGTTTCGATCGGTTCGCGTTTGCCAGACTTTAGCCGTACAAAGAAGTCGCCTTTGTTCGGCTCGTTCAGGTCCCCACCCAGGCCCGCGCCGGTCCGACGCGAATAGGTCGCAACGTTCGGGTTGGCGCCGACAATCGTTTCTATCTGTTTCATCAGGCGGTCGGTCTCGGCGATGGACGTGCCCGGTTCGGTGGAGTAGTCCAGCACGAAACCGCCTTCGTCCATGCTTGGCATGAAGCCGCTGCCGACTCGCACGAACGCGAGCGCCGCCACTATTACGAGCGGCACCAGACCGATCAGCACGAGCGACGGCCGCGCGCTGACGCGCTCGATCAACGCGCCATAACCGGCAGTCATCCAGGCGGCCAAGCGCGTTTCGCGGTGCTCCTCCGCATCGTGTGGCTTGAGCAAGCGGTCGCAGAGAATCGGTACGGCGAGCCAGGTGACGAGGAACGAAATGAACAGTGCGCTCGCCATCGTGACCGACAAGGCCTTGAAGAACGCGCCGGTTACGTCCGACAGGAACGCAAGCGGGACGAAGATGATCAGCGTCGCCGCCGACGAGCCAGCAAGCGGCCGCGTAAACTCGAGCGCGGCCGACATCACGCGACCATGGAACGCCGTCGCGCCCCCTTCGCGCATGCGCCGGACGATATGCTCGATCATCACGATCGCGTCGTCGATCACGAGGCCGACGGCGGCGGCCATCCCACCGAGCGTCATGATGTTGAAGCCCATGCCGAACACATCGAGCAGCAAGATAGTGGCGGCCATCACGACCGGCACGAGCGCCACCGCGATCACCGTAATTTTCCAGTTGCGCAGGAACGCGAAGAGGGTAAGAGCCGCCAGCACGACGCCGATCATGATTGCATCGCGTACGCTGGTGGCCGACGCAATCACCAATTCGCTCTGGTCGTACCAGTTCGACATATGCACACCCGGCGGCATCTGGTGCTGGAAATCGGCGAGTCGGGCGCGAATCGCCTTTGCCATCGCGACGCTGTTTGCGCCCGGCTGCTGGTAGATGTTCACGAGCACTGCATCCTGGCCGTCAGCGGTAACGCGCATCCATTTGGGAATGACGCCCTGAGTGACGCTCGCGATATCGCCCAGACGGATCTGTGCGGCGCCGTTCGATTGCACGACCACATTCTTCAGTTCATCGATCTGCGTGATGGTTGCGTTTGCGATCACCAGATACAACTTATAGTGATCCTCGATACGGCCCGTGGCAGTCAGCACGTTGCTTGCCCCGATTGCCCTGGAT
>NZ_JBAUSA010001034.1:0-16527 GCF_049581465.1 Caballeronia sp.
CGATGATTTCCGCGTTGACGATCTCGCTCCCTGGCATAGCCGCAGGAGGAATGGCAGAAGGCGCGACACATCTGAGCGCAACGCAATGCCGCGATCTTGCCGCTATCAAGAACCACGCGCCTGTAACACAAGAGCGCAACCAGAGTGAACTCGCCGCGCTGAGGAAGGTCGGATACGACCCATTAAGGTTCGATCCGTATTATCCGAAAAATCTACAGGCGGCGCAGCATCAGGTCGATCGTTGGTATCAGGCGGAATGCCCGCAGGCGCGGCACAATTGAGGCGCACCGAAACTGGCCGAGCCCGGTCCGACGTTGAACCGGCGGAGTGAGCCGCCATTGATCGATCCGCGCCGGGCAGAAGTCGATTACAAGCTGACATCAACTCGCGTTTTTCCCCAGCCTCCCGCAGCCCTCCTCGTATTCGATGCGCTATCGTCGGAGGCGCCGCTCGCGCCGGCGGGGCATGGCCAAACCTGCACAGCTCCGTATCGATAAGCCGTACTCTTCAATCGACGCGCTAGGTTACACGATGCCGTTATACATCGCTCAAACGAGATCATGATTCAGCGCCATCCTACGGCCGATCAGGCTCGGAACCCGAAACTAGTTGGTAGTCAAAAGTGACATCGGCAAGCGTGTTGCTCAGTACAGCACGACAGAGCGGATCGATTCGCCTTTATTCATCAGGTCGAAACCTTCATTGATGCGTTCGAGCGGCAGACGGTGTGTGATCAGATCGTCGATGTTGATCTTGCCTTCCGATGCGGCCCGGATTGATATCCACACCAACGATCTTGCCAGCGCCCACCATCTTCGCGCCCTGAATCACGTTCAGGCCGATACCGCCTAGACCGAACACCACCACGTTCGCGCCCGCCTCGACCTTGGCCGAATACACCACCGCGCCCACGCCCGTCGTCACGCCGCAGCCGATGTAGCAGATCTTGTTCTCGCTGCGGTGCTTCCCCAATACTTGTCGACGTATCGCTGAATTTCCTTGCGCATGAAGCGCGACGACGCTTCGGCGCGGTCCTCCCATGCAAACACGCAACTGGTAACGATTCCGTCGAAACCCACTGCATGCAGCGAACCGAAGAATAAATCCCAGTCGATTTCACCCTGCCCCAGGTTCAAATGCTGATGGACGCGGGCGCGTGAGCCAGGCGGATTGACGATATATCTCAACCCCGAAGAAGCCCTGTGATTCATGGTATCGGCCACATGAACATGGGCCAGCACCGGTGCGGCGTCTTGAATCATGGCTGCCATGTCATCGCCGAAGTAGTAAGTGTGAGGCGCGCAATACAGAAACTTGACCTGAGGTGAGTCAATCATGCGAATCATGTCGACAGCGGGGTGCAGCGTTTCGACCCAGTCCTCAGGATGCGGTTCCAGATGCAGATTTATCTTCTCGCGCTCAAAGACCGGTACGAGGTCATCCATCGATTTCCAGAAAGCGGCTTCCGAATGCTCCACTGTGCCGCCATTGCACAAACAGCTCTGAGCTTCGGGTGACGAGCCGCGGCCAAATTCAGAATTCATCGTGTCCACTTCCATCTCTACCGCGATCTGGATTGCCTCCTTCCAATACCGCACTGCCGCCAGGCGCTCATCTTCGTTCGGACTGGCCCAGCGGTACATCGGGAGTAGCGACGCGATCCTGACTCCGTTATCGCGCAACGCTGCCTTGAACTCCCGGATGCGCTCGGGGTAGGCGCGCGGACGTACCCACCAGTCCAGGAAGTCGGCGCGCGGCGATAGTTCGATATATTCGTAGCCCAGCTCTGCGGCAAGCTTTGGCAACTCCACCAGCGATACATGGCGGTGCATGTAAGGATCGAGAGCAATTTTCATGGTCGACCGTCACCCACTCGAAAAAGGTCCACGGGAAGCGTGCGGCGTGACGCACGGAGATTTGATGCCACTAAAGCGGCTTCTGCGGATGCGGTGTCTCATCAAAGCCGCCCCATACAGACTGATCGAAGTTCACCATCGATCCAGTCATCAGACCCGACTCGTCGCTCGCGAGAAACGCCACTGCGCGCGCCGCTTCGGCAGGATCGATCAGACGTCCGAACGGTTGCTCGGCCATGGCACGTTCAAGCCAGTCGTCCGGTGCGCCATGATAGGTGCGCTGGATCTGGTCTTCCCCATCAGACGACATCCAGCCGAGATTGAGTCCGTTCACGCGGATCCGGTTGCGCAACAAAGCGTATGCGGTGTTCTGCGTAAGCGTCGCAAGTGCGCCCTTCGATGCGCAATAGGCAGCAATGAACGGTTGTCCTGCCATCGCGGACATTGAGCAGATGTTGACTATCGTGCCTTCGGTGCGCTCGCGTCGCATCACCTTGACCGCCTCCTGCATCAGGAAGAACGGTGCACGCACGTTGGTCGCAAAGATGCGGTCGAAGAGATCGGGAGCCGTATCGAGAATCGTCCCGCGGTCTGTCATCGCGGCCGCATTCACCAGCACATCAACGCGACCGAACCGTTCGTCGGCGGTGGCGATCACAGTCCGGCAGTCATCCACACGCGTCAGATCGGCCTCGACAAAGCGCACCTCCGCGTGGCCTAACTCGCTGTCGCTGAGTTCAGCGGCCTTCGCAATGCCTTTCTCCTTCGAGCGCCCGCAGATCACCACGCCCTGTGCCCCGCGCTCGACGAGCAATTTCGCAATCGCCGCGCCGAGCCCCTGCGTGCCGCCGGTAACGACGGCCACTTTTGCATCGAACTGTCCCATACCGTGTTTCCCCTTTTAAGATCCATCAAAGAAGCTCAGTGACTTCCTCGATCGAGGTCTGCCCTACCGGCCGGTCGAGCACGACTTCACCACGCGCCATTGCGACAATGCGATCGCACGAATGAAAGACATGCTGCAGGTTATGGCTGATGAACACGCCGGTAATGCCCTGCTCCGACAGGCCACGAACAAAGCCGATCACCTTTTGCGTTTCCTTGACCGACAGATGGTTGGTCGGCTCGTCGAGTATCAGCAGCTTCGACTTGAAATGCATCGCGCGTGCAATTGCCACGCCCTGGCGTTGACCGCCTGACAGCTCGCCGAGCAACGCTTCAGCAGAACGCAGATGCAGATCGACATCGGCGATCGCCTTGACGGCCTCGGTTCGCATGCGGCCATGGTCCATCGGTCCAATGCCGAACATCGAAAAGAGCAGCGGCTCGCGGCCAATGAACAGGTTGCGCGCGATGGAGAGATTCGGCACCAGCGAGTTGTGCTGATGAATCGTCTCGATACCCAGTTGCATGGCCGCCTTCGGCGACTTGATCCGTACCGGTTCGCCCTGAAACAGTATCTCGCCGTCGTCGGGCCGGTGCACACCGGAGAGAATCTTGATGAGCGTCGACTTGCCCGCACCGTTGTCGCCCAGCAAACCCACCACCTCGCCCCTCTTGAACTCGAGACTCACGCCGTTGAGCGCATGGACGCCCGAATACCATTTGTGCAGATTGCGTACGGCCATGAGCGGCGCTGTGCCACGACCGGCATCGACACTCTCATGCGGATAGGAAAGCAGATCCCGGGCATCGGTTGAGATTGTGTTCATAGCTGCACCTTCAGGTGTCGTGCCGTGCGGCGCATCCAGGCGTTCGCGACCACGGCAAAGATGGTGAGGCTGCCGACCGCGAATTTGAACCAGTTCGCGTCGACCTGCGTGAGCACGAGGCCGTTGTCAATCACGCGGATCAGCAATGCGCCGACAACAGCGCCGAGCACGTTGCCGATACCGCCGGAAAGCGCGGTTCCTCCAATCACCGCCGCCGCAACTGCCTGGAGTTCGAGTCCATCGCCGATCGACGGCAAGGCGGCGCCGAGCCGCAGCACCTGGATCATTCCGGCGAATCCCGCGAGCACCGAGCACAGCACGAAAGCCGAGAGCTTCACGCGCCGCGCGGGGACCCCGCTCGATATCGACGCTTCGAGAAAGCCGCCCGTCGCCTTCATCCAGTTCCCCAGATTGGTCGCGGACAACAATATCGCTGCTGCCGCGCCGATGCCGATGAACCACAGGAACGACGCTCGAAAAAGGCCACCCGGTCCGATGAAGCTCACAAACAGATGCGCGGGTATCTGGTCGATTGGCAGGTTAGGCGGAAAACCGCCCGACAACACGACAGTCAGCGACCGCACGATGAACAGCATGCCGAGTGTCGTGATGAAGCTTGGTATGTTGAAGACGAGCGTGATCAGGCCGTTCATCAGGCCGATGGCCGCCGCGACAACCAACCCGACCAGGAAGGCCGGCCAGAAAGGAACACCCGCGTTGACGAGCAGCGTGATCGACATCGGCGTGAGCGCAAACACGGACCCAACCGATAGATCGAACTCGCCACAAATCATCAGCAACGTGACGCCAATGGCGACGAGTCCGACCTCCGGTAATACGCCCAGAATGCCCCGCACGTTTTCCGCGCTGAGAAACACCATTTGCGAACGGAACTGGAACAGTGCAACCAGCAGGGCCAGGAGGACAATGCCCGCCAGCTCCGGTTTCTGCAGATAAATCTTGAGCAGTTTTTTCATTACGGTCTCCTAGCGAAGGCCCTTTTGAGCGAGTGCAATGACCGAATCGGCCTGAGCCGGCATCACGAGCGAGTCGCCGGTATTGATATCGGAGGGCGCAAGACCAAACGACTTCGCCAGGTACACCTGCATCACCGGCATGAAGCCCTGTGTGTAGGGTTGCTGATCAACTTCTGCCTGGATGTAGCCGGCCTTCATCATCTGCAGCACCTGGGGCACGATGTCGAATCCCGCGAGCAACACCTTGCCTGGCGGCACGCCACGATCCTTTAGCGTCTGTGCGACGGCGGCATGGAAGAAGCCCATGTCGAAGTACGCGGTGGTATCGGGATGCGCCGTGAGATATGCGCCGACCCGCTCGCCCGTCACCGACAGATCAGTGCCCGAGTCGATCCGGTCAATCACGATCTTGCGATCGGGGTTGGCCCGCTTCCAGTCGTCGAGACCCTGCATCACGCCCTTCGCCCGTTGTTCCGCCCAGTTCTGTCCCGGCGCACTGACGCCGACGAGCACACGGATCGGACCGTCCTTAGGAAACTGTTTAGAGAGTTGCTGCGCGAGGCTGCGCCCCGCCGGCACAAAGTTTTGTCCGATGAACGACTGTCGCTTCGCCGCGCCCGATGAGCCGCCGCTCTGGTCCACGTTGTACGCGATCACCATCACGTTCTTCGCCCGCGCCTCGTTGATCATCGAAGTCAGCGCCGAATCGTCGACGATCGTTGTCAGGATGGCGTCCGGTTTGCGCGCAAGCGAGGCCTGGAAGTTCGCACTTTGCTGCTCTATCGAGCCATCGTTCTGAGTGAAAACCATCTGGCAATGGGCCTGTACGCGCGCACAAGCGTCGTCGAAGCCTTTTTTGACGGCCTGCCAGAACGCGTTGGTCGCGGCACCGTGCGTCAGCATCACAATGTTCAACGGCTCGGCGCTCCGCGCTGTGTTCGCGCCGAATAGCGAACACGCCACGCAGGCGGCGATCACAAAACGGCTTGCAAGCGGCCGAGGTTGGACTGAGGGGGTTTTCGGGTTCATCGTTGTCTCCTGAGGAGTCCCGCTACTGAGGCGGGCTCTATAAGGTGCTTCAGGTAACCGGCTTGATGAGCCGGCGCAGTGATGCGATGATCGGCTCATCGCCGGTTCTTCTTTCTGTGAGACTTCCTATTCAACTCATGGCTAGCCCTACGTCTGTCCGTCCCGGTACTGCACGCCGTAAAACGAGCATGACCGACATCGCGAAGGCCGCAGGCGTCAGCGAGGCGACTGTCGACCGCGTGCTGAACGGCCGCGGCGGCGTATCGCGTGAGAAAGAGATGAGCGTCCTGGAGTGGGCGCGCAAGCTCGAGATCGACCGCGCGCTTAAATCGGTCTCGGTGCGCTGGCTGCGCATTGCGATCCTTATGCAGCAGCCGGCGGTGCCGTATTACGTGTCGCTCAAACAGGGCTTTGAAGTCGCGCAGAAAGCGTTCGAAAGCCAGCGCGTGATCTGCGCTGTCACTTACTTCGACAGTCTCGATCCCGCGCACGTGGTTGACACGATCCGCCGTGTTACGCCGCGAGCTGACGCGCTCGTAATCGTCGCGTATGAGCATCCGGACATCACCGCTGCATTGCGTCGGATGAGCCACACGATACCGGTCGTCACACTCGCGAGCGATCTCCCGGGCACCGGCCGCCTTGCCTACGTCGGCATTGACAACCGGTCCGCCGGACGCGTCGCGGGCGAGCTGATGGGGCGCTTTCTCGGCGACGCGGGTGGCAAGGTGCTCGTGTTGACGGGCATGCATGATTTCCTCGGTCATGAAGAACGCGAAAGCGGTTTTCGTTCAGTGCTTCGACACCGCTTTCCGAACTGCGACATCGTGGAGACGATAGAAAGCCGCGAGCAGTCGGCAGTTACCGAGAGACTCACTCGCAACGCTTTTCGCCGGTATCCCGACCTGCGCGGGATTTACAACATTTCAGTCGGTGACGAAGGCGTCGGCGCGACGCTCGTCGCGCTCGATCGCGCCCGTTCGACGGTTTTCATCGGCCACGAACTCAACGAAACATCGCGGCGCCTGCTGATCGAAGGCACGCTCGACGCCGTGCTGGACCAGAACCCGGCCGGCGAAGCGATGCGTTCGATCGAAATCGTGCTGCGGCACTATCACCGGGACCCCGGCGTCGCGTTAACGCTGCAGATTCCCGTCACCGTGCTGTTGCGTGAAAACCTTCCACCAAGCGATTGATTTAGCGACCGTCCGCCAACGCCACATCTTCCTGAATCACCTCGTCCCACAGCTGACGAATCCAATCGCGCATCAGCAAGGATTCAGCCCAGCGATCGGTCGTGTCGTTGCCGTCGGCGCCGATGATCGCGTACGGCTTGGGTCCAAGTTCGCAGGTGAAGGTGAGCGCATCGTCGGGACCGGCGCGCCGCCGCCATGAGGCGAAGCCGTAACGCCACCACTCTAGAAACAGATCGACCCACATGCGATGCGGCGCAAACGATATTTCGATCTGCACCTGCTCGCGGCTCGCAACACGGCCATGAAAAGCCCACGAGTGATCGAGAATGCGGTGCATCATCGCGTGGTTTTCATCCGAGACGGGCCACGCGAACTCACGCCCGACGAGGTAGTGCGAGATGTCGCCCAGTAGCTTGAGATCAGGGCGTTCGTCGAGCAGATCGAGCGTGAAGTGCAGATCGGTCGTCATCCGGTCACGGTGCGTTTCGATGTACACGGGAAAATCGACCTGTTCCGCGAGCCGCGTCCAGCCGTCGATCAACGTCAGGCATTCGGAGATGCGGCGCGGCCGCACGTCAGGCTGCAGGTCGATATGGTGAACCCCGAATTCGGTGGCGAGTTCGAGCACCGGTTGTAGATCGTCGACCGTGCGCGGAAAGCACTGCGCTTCCGCGCGAAGACCGGTGGCCGCGAGCAGACTTGCGAGCTCACGGACTCCTTCGCGCGACGCGTAACCCACGCTCACGCCGTCGAATCCGGCCCGCGAAATCATCTCGACATTCTTTTCCAGCGTGCGCTCGTAGCCGTCGGTATGACGTCGTTCCATCGCCCACATCGACTGGTATATTTCCAGGCGCTGACTCATAACGCCTCCACAGCCAGGAGTGGTTTGAGCTTGACGTTGCGATTCGCAAGCAACGCGGGATCGATGACAGCACGTCTGGCGATCAGTTCCTGGGAGATGCGGATGTCGCGCGCAATCTCGCTGACATTGCCCACGCCACTGGCGCCAACCAGCACGCCGTCGCGGTCGAGCCCGAAGAATACCCGCGACGCCTCGCCCACCTCGCGCACAGTCGTCGTCACAGCAAAGGCCGGCATGCCTGCGATCTGGATCGTCATGTCGTACTGATCGGACCAGAACCACGGCACTTCCGAATAGGTCTCACCGCGATCGAGCATGTTGCGCGCGACGATCCGCGCGTGATCCTCGGCATTCTTCCAGCATTCGAGGCGGATTCGCCGGCGGAATAGCCGATGTGGAAACGAACATACGTCGCCGGCCGCGAAGATGGTCGGGTCGTTGGTGCGCAGCGTGTCGTCGACCGCGATACCGTCGGCCACGTCGATGCCCGCAGCTTCCGCAAGTTCGGTGCGCGGCTTGACGCCGATGCCTGCGATCACGCAATCGCACGCGAGCGTGCTGCCGTCTGACAGCTTGACGCCGCTCACGCGTTGCTCGCCGAGAACCCGCTCCACCTGAACCGCGAAGCGGATATCGACGCCCATCTGCCGATGGCGTGCGACCAGATACCCCGCGACGACTTCTGGGACGGCGCGCATCAATGCACGAGCGGCCGTCTCGATCACGACCACTTCGCAGCCGCGCGCCACGGCTGTCGCGGCGATCTCGAGTCCGATGAACCCTGCCCCGACAATCGCAATCCGGCGACCCGGTTGCAGTTCGTCAACGATCTGCCCGGCGTCGGCGACCGTGCGCAGACAATGCACCCCGGCCAGCGTCGAACCCGGTGCCATGAGCTTGCGCGGCGCGGCGCCGGTGGCGATCAGCAAACGGTGATACGGAACCGTCAGGCCGCCTTTCACCACGACATGCCGTGCGGCGCGGTCGATGAGTTCAACGCCGGCATCGATACGCAGATCGATCCGTTGCTCGCTATAGAAGGCCTCATCGTAAAGCGCGCATTGCGCTGTGGACTTCTCGCCGAGCAATACTGCTTTAGAAAGCGGTGGCCGGTCGTAGGGGGCGACACATTCATTGCCGAGCAGCGTGATGACGCCGTCCCAGCCGTTGTCGCGCAGGGCGTGCGCGGCGCGTGCGCCGCTCTGACCGGCGCCGATGATGACCATCGTAGGGCGGGTTCTCATGATGCGTCCTGTGAAGGAATGCCGAGCAGCACCTGGCCGTTCTCTACGCGTATCGGATGCGTTTTCAACTGCACGCACACGGGCGGGCTCTTCGGCTTGCCGCTCGGGATGTCGAAGCGCCCCTGATGCAGCGGACATTCGATCTCGCGATTGACCACGAAGCCATCGGCGAGATGCGCGCGTTCATGCGTACACCAGCCGTCCGATGCGAAGAAGCCCTCGTCGATTCGATACACCGCGTAACTCGCACCTTCATGGTCGAAGCGGATCACATCTTCTTCATCGATGTCATCGGTCGCGCAGGCGACGATCCACTTCAGATTGCTAGTTTCGATGGCCACGGCAGTCTCCTTCTATCTGATGTTTTCTTCAGGCTGTCTCTTTCACACGTTCGGCTGTGCGGTAAAGCTGCCCTGCCCCGACCGCTTGGCCGGCAATGTGCGCTCGATCACATGCTGCGGGTCGGACCGCTGTTTCCACAGCGCGGGCAGCATCTCGCGATACGCGGCATAGACGCTCGGGTAAGCCTCCGGTAACTGGTCCTTGATCGCCTCGTGCAGACGCGGTAATGCGTGAAACGGCACCATCGGCAGCAGATGATGTTCAAGGTGGTAGTTCATGTTGAGGTACAGAAAACGGAACACCGGGTTCATGTAGACGGTGCGTGTGTTCAACCGATGATCCTTCACGTTGACGGCAAGGCCGGCGTGTTGCGTGAGACCAAGCAACTGATGGAGCCAGCCGCCATAGAACCGCGGCGTCCACACGAACATTAGCGGCAGGAAGCTGCGCATGGCGACAGCTAGAGCAATCGTGCAGACGACGACCGCCAGATAGATGCGGCACGACCAGATCATCTTGGGCTTTTCAGAGGCGGGCAGGAAGGCATCGGTCGCGGCGTCGACGCGACCGAACGCGTGACGCACGATCTTGCCGATTTCAAGCGTGCAACCCATGAGGCCGAAGAAATCAATCACGATCGGCCAGACCTTCGTCGGGCGGGCGACCTGGATCTCCGGGTCGCGGCTCTGGAAATAGGTATGCGTGTGATGGCGCGCGTGGCTCCAGCGCCACCAATAGCCTTCGCGAATCGTCATGAACGACGACAGGTGATAGAAGCAGTCGTTGGCCCAACGGCTCTTGAACGGCGTGCCGTGCGCGAGCTCGTGCCAGCGGGCATCACTCGACGAATAGATCGTTCCGTAGACGAAAAACGCGGGCACCGCCCACCACGTGCCCCACGTCATTGCCGCGACCACGCCGGACGCGACCAGCAGCACGAGCCACAGGCCGAAGTTGCGCCATCCTTCAGCATCGCTGCGTTTCATTAATTCCTTAAGCACTGCTCGGGGAATGGCGGGCTGGTACCACTGCCGGCTGAGCGTGTCGTCGAAAGCCTTGTCGTCAAAGCCGGGCGTGGGTGTGCCGCCGGCGTCGCCAGAAGTCGCGGACATGAGATGTCTCCTGCTGGATGTTGTGTTCTGCGAGCTTGGCGCCAGAACCGCTTGACGGTCAGGCCTCTCGTTGAAACCAAGATAGATGATGGGAACCGCTTGTTCAGCCGGGAAAATGATGGATTCCCATCAAACGCCACGCTAAGCCGCGCCGGGTAAGGCGTTTGAAATAGAAAATAAATTCTACGATGGGATGCTGTGCAATTATCTTTGCAGTGCTACGGGAGCCTAGGGGCCGCTCAGGGTGAGTTCGGTGCAGCGGTGCCAGGCTGCAAGGCGTGCGGTATTGCCGTGTTCTTCGGAATGCTCGATGTAACCCTGTGCGGACTCTGGCGGACGCCTGCGCTCTATACCCTGCTTACGCCCCCATTTTCGCGGCGTCGTTCCGCGATAAAGAGTACGCTGCGATTATGGCCGGATGCTGAAAACACGATGCGACATACAAGCACGCAGTCATTTCCCACTGAGCTTTATAAGCCCTTTTATTTTCGGCCGTCGAAGATTATGGAAATCATCCGCGAGGTGTTGCCAAGCTGGAAAATGATGAAATGGCGCTTGCGCGAAGGCGTCGAATTTTTCAAGTTTCTTCGGGCTCACTAGACATGAGTCCCGACAAGTCGAATCACACCGCCAGCCCTTCAGATTGGAAACCGTACGCGATGTTCGCGTTGCTGTTCGCAGTGGCTCTTACAGCAATGCTGATGATGCACGCCGCGAGTCCGCGCATCGCGCACATCACGCGTGATTGGGCCGCGTATCTGTGTGGCGCAAGCGCGGTGTTCGGAATTCTGTACATGCTGTTTGCGGCGACGTTAACGCGACGTTTCCTTGCGCGCGACTGTGCTGAACCGAGCTCGTTCCCGGCGGTGACCATAGTCAAGCCGCTGCATGGAGATGAGGAGGCGTTACTGGAAAACCTTTCGGGATTCTGCAAGCAGGATTACCCCGGCCCTGTCCAATACCTGTTTGGCGTTCACGATGAGAACGATCCAGCGCTCGACGTAGTGCTGCGCCTACGACAGTTGCACCCAGCGGCCGACATTTCGATGTTGATCGACTCGCGCCTATACGGCCCGAACCGCAAAATGAGCAATATCCTGAACATGTTGCCCAGCGCGCAACACGATATCCTGGTATTTGCCGATAGCGACGTTGGGGTCGGCTCCGAATATCTGCGGGGCGTCGTGGGAGAGTTGCAAAAACCAGGGGTCGGCCTCGTGACATGCCTGTACCGAGGATTGCCAGACCCTGGGTTTTGGCCCCGCCTATCGGCAAAGGCCAGCAACTACCATTTCTTGCCGAGCGTGGTGATGGGCATGGCGCTTGGACTTGCTCGCCCCTGTTTTGGACAGACAATCGCGCTACGTAGGGCTACCCTCGACGCAATCGGCGGTTTTGCGCAGTTCACACATCATCTGGCCGAGGACCACGCAATCGGAGAGGCGGTACGCAGGCTAGGTCAAGCAGTCGTCGTTCCGCCTGTCATTGTTACTCACGCTTGCGTCGAAAAAACCGCAGCACAGTTGATTTCGCACGAGCTGCGCTGGAGCCGCACTATACGCACGATCGCTCCGGCCGGGCACCTTGGCTCCATCCTCACGCACCCATTCGCCTTCTCCTTGCTGACCATCGCGTTATCTGGCGCCGCCGCGTGGGCTTGGACAGTCACGATTGCCGCACTCGTGGCCCGGCTCGTACTGCTGCTGCAAGTAGACCGGGCGCTTCGGCAGGTATCGAAAGAGCTCTGGTTGCTGCCGATGTGGGACATTGTCGGCTTTGCCATCTTCGTGAGTAGTTTTTTCTCAACACATGTACGTTGGCGCGGCTTCTACTTTAAAGTCGGACGTGATGGGATACTTCATCCAGTAGGCGAGCGCTACGAGCGATCGACACCCTATAGCGCCCCTTCTGCAACGCCTGCCGCGACACCCGCGGTCAGCGATCTCGCCCGCGTCAAATGACTAAAATATGTCGGTTGTGCCGTCGCTGCGCTCGGAATGCTGGTGGCGCTCGCTGATTTGGCACGGCCTTCGTTTCGAAGTCGACAGTGACGGCCCGTTGTCGACCGTTCAGAATGAAAGGGGAACCGATTGATGAAGCACAGGCAATTCGCGCGCGTGGCTCCCGCTGCGCGGCACCTCTCAACGGCACTGGCATGACGAAGCATTTTGGCCGCGTCGCGGCGCTCGCCGGACTGATCGCGTCACTGTGGCTCCTCTGGCACGACAATCCCGGCGCGGTGCTCCACGCGCTGCGGACCGCTGGCGGCGGCCTGCTGCTGGCAGCACTGGTGCACGTGTTGTCGATGCTCGCCAACGCGTACGACTGGCGCACCTTGATCCGCCGCGGGCACCGGCCCTCCCTGCTGACGATGCTGAATCTGGTGTGGGTGCGCGAATCGGTGAATTGCATGCTGCCGGTCGCGCGCGTCGGCGGCGAGGTCGTGTCGTACCGGATGCTGCGGCTCCGGGGAGTGAGACCGCCGACGGCCGCAGCCAGTCTGATCGTCGACATGCAACTGACGGTTATCAGCCAGTTGCTCTTCACGATGGTCGGGATCGGTTTTCTGCTCGCGCATGCACAATCCGGCTCGGCACGGTTCGCCGGGCAACTGGCGTGGGGCGTAGTGGTCCTCACGCCGCTGCTGGTGCTGTTCGCGCTCGTTCAGCACGCCAGTCCGTTCGAGCGGACCACGCGCGCGCTCAACCGGATCATGAGTGGCAAGCTCGCTGCGCTCGTCGGGCGATCCGCGCAGATCGATCAGACGATCAAACTGATCTGGCGTCGGCGCGGTGTCGTATTGCGTTACCTGTTCGTCTGGCAGCCGCTCCAATGCGTGCTGACTTCGATGGAAATCTGGCTCGCGCTCTACTTCCTCGGCGCGCGAGTCAGCTTGGTCGATGCGGTGGTGATTGAATCGTTGATCCAGGCGGTCAGCAGCGCGGCGTTTTTCGTGCCCGGCGGCCTGGGTGTGCAGGAGGGCGGCTTCATCCTGATTGGCGGCGCGCTTGGCCTCGATCCGTCGACATGTCTCGCGCTCGCGGGCGCGAGACGGATTCGCGATCTGGTAATTTTCATTCCTGGACTTCTTGCGTGGCAGTTTGCCGAATCATCGAACCGGCTTGCCACACCCCCGACTCAGCCAGGCTGAGCCGGGTTGCTTCGAAGAGGCCAGAAGCGTGTATCGGGGCATCAAGCCTCAGGCCTTATGTTCCCGGAGAAATCTGAAGAACTGCACGCCTTCTTGCAAGCGCCGTTTCATCATCTCCCAACTGACCAGCATCTCGCGGACGATCTCCCAGATCTTCGTCGGTCTGAAATAAAAGCGTTTGTAGAAGTCTTCCACGCCGCGATAGATCTCTTCGCGCGACAGATGCGGATAGCCGATAGCTGAAAGCTGGGTGCCCGACGAATTGACGAGGGTGATGGTCTTGCTTTCTTTCAGCCATCCATTCTCCACCGCTTGCTTGTGAAGGACCGTACCCGGATAGGGTGCGGCGAGTGACACCTGGATCGTGTGGGGATTGATCTCTTGCGCATATTGGATCGTCTTCTCGATCGTTTCGTGCGTCTCGCCGGGAAGTCCAAGAATGAACGTGCCGTGGATCTTGATTCCGAGCTTGCGGCAATCGTCGCTGAAGCGGCGTGCCATATCGGTTCGTAGCCCTTTTTTGACATTCACAAGGATCTGGTCGTCGCCGGATTCGTAGCCGACGAGCAAGAGCCGCAACCCGTTCTCCTTCATTACTTTGAGGGTTGAATAAGGCACATTTGCTTTCGCGTTGCACGACCACGTCACCCCTAGCTTGCCGAGACCTCGGGCGATCTCTTCTGCTCTCGGCCTGAGATCGGTAAAGGTATCGTCGTCGAACATGATCTCCTTGATTTCGGGCATGTTGTCCCTGATCCATTTCACTTCTTCGAGGACGTTCTCGACCGAACGTGTGCGATAGCGATGGCCCCCGACCGTCTGCGGCCAGAGACAAAAGGTGCACCTCGATTTGCAGCCTCTCCCCGTGTAGAGCGACACATACGGATGTTTGAGGTAGCCGCTGAAATAATTCCCGCTCGTAAGGTCCCGCTTGTAGATGGGCGCGACGAACGGCAACTGGTCCATGTCCTCAAGAATCGGCCGGGCTTCGTTGTGCATGATCCCGCCGTCTGGCAGACGATAGCTGAGACCGAGAATCGACTCGAACGGGAGCCCCTGCGCGATGTCACGACACGTGAAGTCGAATTCTTCACGGCACACGAAGTCGATGGCATCGCTCGCGGTAAGCGAACCGTGAGGATCGACGGCAACTTTTGCCCCGACCATCCCGACGAGGATCGTGGATTTACGTCGTTTTAAATGCTCCGCGAATTCGGCATCGCTCGGGAACGACGGCGTGCTCGTATGAATGATGACCAGGTCGTACTGCTGAGCAATGTCAAGAGACGCATCCAGGGACAGGCCATCTGCGGGAGCATCCAGCAGGCGGCTATCCTCGATCAGCGCAGCGGGCTGGGCAAGCCACGTTGGATACCAGAATGATCGAATCTCTCGCTTCGTTTGGAAACGTGAGCCCGCTCCACCATCGAAGCCATCAAACGAAGGTGCCTGCAGAAGCAGCGTTTTCATAAATGCCCTCGAAGAAAATAGTCCGCTTGAGCGAGATCAGTCACCCGCAGGGATACTCGCCAGGCGTCGGCGATGTTCGCGAATTGATTCATCCTTCAAGAATAGGCCGGTTGCTGGATAGCTGGTATGGACGCCGCGCTCTCCTGTGGGGAACTCCGGGACAGACAGGCAGGGTATTGACTCATCATTGTCCTTTCAGAACCGCAAGGCATTTGACGTGAAATAGCAGAACTGCGGCTATCACTGGGGAGCAGAGCCCTGATCAAGAATACTACGACTCTACGATTTGCGGGCTTGACATTGCAAAAAGACTGACCTTCTACCTCTGGTCGCCGTAGGCCGCGAGCCTGCGCCGGGAATACGCTGGATCGCACTGAACTGAGGAAATACATACCGTGTCAGCAACTCGCTGAGTTCCCCATCGGAAACGCTTTCTTCTACGTTTCCAGGCAGCAGTTGAACGATGGTAATCAAGCCCTTTCAGTTGCCCCATGTGATGAATTTCACTGAACGCCGCTCGCCTGTACCGCCGCCGCGATATCGCGGCTGACCGATGCGAGCGCGCGATCATGGGCCGCGACGATCGCTTCGAAACCCGGGCCAGAAATGACCTCGTGCGCAACGGTGCGGCCCATGACCGGACGTGTCTTCCCAGGTGGGCGCACAGCCCACTGTACGTCGATGGTTACGTCCCGCCCTGGCACGGACTCGAAACCCGCGACATCGAGCCGTACACGCCATGTGGTCGACGGGTCGTACCATCCTTCGAAAACCGAGATCTGCTGCGAGTGCAGCAGCGCGGTAAGGTCAGCGGCAACCACGCGCGCGATATCGCCTTTCAACGGTTGTGCCCAACGGGCGAACTCGTTGACCGCGACTTCGTTGTCGCCGACCCGCGTCACGATCTGCGGCCGATCGATGATGTCCGGCACCGTGACGGGACCGATCACCATGGCGAGGGGCCTCGTCGTGCCCAATTGGGCGAGCGACGGGTCCGGGCTCAGTGTATAAAAACTGGTCGGCGGCGACTTGCATCCACCGAGCAACCCGGCGACCAGTCCGAGAATGAAACAGGTTCGCGCGTGTCTCATGGTTTGTTCTCCGACTTGCCGCGAACCAGCGCTTCGGGATGCTCCGACAGATATTCGGCAAGCGTGCGAAGCGTCGAGGCAGTGCGGGTCAGTTCGCGCATCGCGTCTTCCGTGGATTGCTGCAGCGACGTATCCGGTTGCAACGCGGTATTCGCAGAATCGAGCATTGTTTGCGCCGACGTGAGCGTGTCATGAGCCTTTGGAACGACCTCGGCATTGAGCTGGGCTATCATGGCATTGGTGGTGCGCAACGTCGTCCGGGCGTCGTTGCCGATCCCCTCGAACGGAATACCATTAAGCTTGACGAGCAATCGCGTGACTGAGTCCTGTAATGATTGGAGCGTGCGCGGTACCGCGGGCATTTCGGGCGGCGACTTGCTCCAGTCTATCTTTGCCTTGGGCGCATCCGGGAAATAGTCCAGTGCAAGGTAGAGTTGTCCCGTGAGCAGATTTCCGCTCTTGAGCTGGAACCGGAATCCGTT
>NZ_JBAUSA010001035.1:0-2956 GCF_049581465.1 Caballeronia sp.
GCGCACGCTGATCGTCGCGGACAAAGGCGCGTACGTGAGCTATCTGGAAGGCTGTACCGCGCCCATGCGCGACGAAAATCAGCTGCATGCCGCTGTGGTCGAACTGATCGCGCTGGAAGGTGCGCAGATCCGTTATTCGACGGTGCAGAACTGGTATCCGGGCGATGCGTCGGGCAAGGGCGGCATCTACAACTTCGTGACCAAGCGTGGGGACTGCCGCGAGGCGAATTCGAAGATCTCGTGGACGCAGGTGGAAACCGGTTCGGCGATTACGTGGAAGTACCCGAGCGTGATCCTGCAGGGCGATAACTCGGTGGGTGAATTTTATTCAGTGGCGCTGACCAACCACTATCAACAGGCCGATACCGGGACGAAGATGGTTCACCTCGGCTGCAATACGCGCAGCACGATCCTGTCGAAAGGCATTTCGGCGGGCCGCGGACAGAACGCGTATCGCGGCCTCGTGAAGGTCGGCCGGGCGGCCGAAGGTGCGCGCAACTACACGCAGTGCGATTCGCTGCTGCTCGGCGAGCGTTGCAGTGCACACACGTTCCCGTATATCGAGGTCAAGAACCCGACCGCGAAGGTCGAACACGAAGCGTCGACATCGCGCATCGGCGAGGACCAGTTGTTTTATTGCCGGCAGCGCGGCTTGTCTGCGGAAGATGCGGTGTCGATGATCGTGAACGGCTTCTGCAAGGAAGTCTTCAAGGAGCTGCCGATGGAGTTCGCCGTCGAGGCGCAGAAGCTGCTCGGGGTCAGCCTGGAAGGCAGTGTGGGCTAAGCCTTGGCCGCTCACCCACGGCGATGCGCGAGGGACCGGAACCATGCTTGAAATCAGCAACCTGCAAGTCGAAATCGATGGCAAGAAAATCCTGCGCGGAATCGATCTGAGCGTGAAGGCCGGAGAAGTGCACGCGATCATGGGGCCAAACGGTTCGGGCAAGAGCACGCTTGCTCACGTGCTGGCTGGCCGCGAGGACTTGGTGGTCACGGGCGGTTCGGTCTCGTATCTCGGTCGCGACCTGCTGACGCTCGCGCCGGAAGAACGCGCGCGAGAGGGACTGTTCCTGGCGTTTCAGTATCCTGTCGAGATACCCGGTGTGAGCAACGTTTATCTGCTGAAGGCGGGGTTGAACGCGCAGCGCCGGCATCGCGGCGAGCCGGAACTTGACGCGATCGAATTCCTGCTGTGGGTGAAAGACCGCATGACGCTGATGCAGATGGACGAGACGCTGCTGTATCGCGCGGTAAACGAAGGCTTTTCCGGCGGAGAAAAGAAGCGCAACGAAATCCTGCAGATGGCGGTGCTTGGGCCTCGGCTCGCCATTCTCGACGAAACTGATTCAGGACTCGATATCGATGCATTGCAGATCGTCGCGCAGGGCGTCAACACGATGCGTAGTCCTGAACGGGCGATTGTGCTGGTGACGCACTATCAACGACTGCTGGATTATGTCGTGCCGGATCGCGTGCACGTACTGGCGAATGGCCGGATCGTAAAGTCGGGGTCGTGTGAACTCGCCTTGGAACTGGAACGCAAGGGCTATGGCTGGATCGAGGATGAGGCTGTGGAATCAGCCAGTGCAGCCCGTGAGAGGCGTCCATGAAAAACGAATCTCTCGCCGGCTTCCACGAGGCTTTCAGTCAAATAGCGAAGACATCGCCAGTTGATGAGTTGCCGTGGCTGCGTGCCGCGCGCCGAAGCGCCTTCGACCAGTTCGACGCGCTCGGCTTGCCGACTACACGCCACGAGGACTGGAAGTACACGGACGTGTCGGCGATCGGCACGCGTTCATGGCATTTCGCGCCGCAACACACCGGCCGCACCGACGATAGCGATGTGCGACGCATTGTCGATGAACTCGTGCTCGACCCTGCGGGTAATCGACTGGTGTTTGTCAATGGTCGTTATGCGCCGAGGCTGTCGAAATTGAATGGCTTAGCGCATGGTGTGTTTGTGGGCTCGCTCACGCGGGCATTGAGAGAAATCCCGCAGCGTCTCGAAGCGGCGCTCGTCTCACAAACCTATGCCGACGGCTTTGCCGCGCTCAACACCGCGTTTCTGTTGGACGGATATGCTGTCGTGCTGCCGCCAGGCGAAGTCATCGATAAATCGCTGCACATGGTGTTCCTGACCAACGAAGCCGGTCTTGCGGTGCAGCCGTTCAATGTCGTGCTTGCAGGAGCGCGCTCGGGCTGCGTGATCGTCGAGCACTTTGTGGGCCTTGGCGATGAGGTGTACTGGACAAATGTGGTGACCCGCATCGTCGCAGACGAACAGGCGGACGTGCAGCACTATCGGTTACAGCAGGAAGGCCGAAAGGCGTTTCACATTGCGTCGGTCGTCGCGACTCAGCAACGCGCCAGCGTGTTTGCGTCGCATGCGTTCGCGTTCGGCGGTGCATTGTCGCGAACGGGCATCGGCACGAGCCTGAACGCCGAGAACGCGCAAGCGACGTTGAACGGGCTCTATTTCGTTGGCGGCCGGCAGCACGTCGATCATCACACGCGCATCGATCACGCAGAGCCGCATGGCACGAGTCGCGAACACTACCGCGGCGTGCTCGACGGAGCCGCGCGCGGCGTATTCAACGGGCGCGTCATCGTGCATCGCGATGCGCAGCAAACGGACACGCATCAGGCGAATCACAACCTGCTGCTGTCGCGTGACGCGGAAATCGACACGAAGCCACAACTCGAGATCTACGCCGACGATGTGAAATGCACGCACGGCGCAACGGTCGGTCAGCTTGATGAGAACCAGTTGTTCTATTTACGTGCGCGGGGCATCGAAGAGCGGACGGCGCGAGCGCTGCTGACCTACGCATTTGCACGCGACATTGTGGAACGTGTACGCATTGATTCGCTGCGCGGGCGGCTCGAAAGTCTGCTGCTTGCGCGTACTCCGGAAGGCGAGCGTATCAGGGAGTTGCTATGAAGCAGTCCGAACAGG
>NZ_JBAUSA010001036.1:0-1915 GCF_049581465.1 Caballeronia sp.
GGCGACCACGCCGGCCACCGTCCTTGCGCCTCGCTCGTCCACTTCAGGGTCCTCTTCAGGCTCGTCTTCCAGCGCCAGTTCAAGCTCGAACAATTCGAACTCGAGCAATACTTCGGGATCCAATTCGTCCAGCACATCATCGACCTCACAGTCCACGCCGGTGCCCCTTGGTGCAATCAGCCGCTTCGTTACCCAATCGTCGCCACTGACCGTTGCTCACCAGGGCCAGTTTCCGGTCGTCACGCTCTCGTTCAACGTGGCCCCGGGCGCGTCGCTCGGTCAGGCCGTCGCGGCTATTCAAACGGCTCAACGCGAATTGAATATGCCGGCGAGCGTGCAATCGAGCTTCCAGGGCACGGCGGCCGCTTACGAAGACATCGGCTCAAATGAATCGGTCCTGATTCTCGCCGCCCTGGTCGCGGTCTATATCGTCCTGGGGATCCTGTACGAAAGTTTCATTCATCCGATCACCATTCTTTCCACCTTGCCTTCGGCGGGTGTCGGTGCACTGCTGGCGCTGCGTCTGTTCCATGAGGACCTCGGCATCATTGCGGTGATCGGGATTATCTTGCTCATTGGTATTGTGAAGAAGAACGGCATCATGCTTGTCGACTTCGCGCTCGAGGCCCAAAGAACGGGCGGCAAGAGCGCGGTCGAGGCTGTCTTCGAAGCGTCTCAACTACGGTTTCGGCCGATCATGATGACAACGCTCTGCGCCCTGTTTGCCGGACTACCGCTCGCGTTCGGCACGGGCATCGGTTCGGAATTGCGTCGGCCGCTGGGCATTGCGATGGTCGGGGGCCTTTTGTTGAGTCAGGCGCTTACGCTTTACACAACACC
The DNA here is from genome assembly GCF_049581465.1 of Caballeronia sp. GTDB lineage: Bacteria > Pseudomonadota > Gammaproteobacteria > Burkholderiales > Burkholderiaceae > Caballeronia. The sequence goes on from NZ_JBAUSA010001036.1 coordinate 841, forward strand.
CGTCATCTACGTCTTCTTCGATCGGCTCGCGACGCGCATGACACGCAGAAGGGCGCCTCCGTTCGGGCATCAATCAGTCGATGAACCGCGATGAACATCTCCTCGATTTTCATCAAGCGACCGGTTGCGACGACGCTGATGGCCTTTGCCATCGTGTTCGCCGGGGCGATCGCGTTCAAGCAACTGCCGGTGGCTTCGCTTCCCCAAGTCGACTTTGCAACCATCACGGTGGCGGCCACGTTGCCGGGAGCGAGTCCGGAAGTCATGGCGTCGTCGATCGCAACGCCGCTCGAGCGCCAGTTCGGTCATATCGCCGGCGTGACACAGATGACGTCATCCAGCACGCTAGGCGTGACCTCGGTGACGCTGCAGTTCGATCTCAGCCGCGACGTGGATGGCGCGGCACGGGATGTCGAGGCGGCCATCAATGCGGCGCGTACCGACCTGCCGGCCAACTTGCCATCGAACCCGACTTATCGAAAGATCAACTCGGCGATCGCGCCGATCATGGTCTTGAGCCTGACCTCGGATTCCGCCGATCGGGGCAAGCTCTACGACCTTGCGTCGTCGATCATCCAGCAGAAAATATCGCAGGTGGACGGAGTCGGGCAGGTCCAGGTGGTGGGCAGCTCGCTTCCTGCGGTGCGGGTCGATCTGAATCCGAGCCAGCTCAATAGTTATGGCATCGGCACGCAAAATGTTGCCCAGGCCCTGTCGGTACAAAACTCGAACCGGCCGAAGGGGCAGTTCAGCGATGAACTGACGACAGCCGACATCATCGCGAACGACCAGATTTCCACAGCCCGGGATTTTGCGCCGCTGGTCGTAGGGTCGAGCAACGGCGCGGTGGTGCGTCTGCGTGATGTTGCCCATGTCTACGATTCCGTACAAACGCTTCGATCGGCGGGGTATGTCAACGGCAAGCCGTCAGTCATCCTGCTGGTGTTCAGGCTCCCGAATGCGAACGTGCTCGATACCGTCGATCGCATCAAGAAAGAGCTGCCTTCAATCCGCGCGTCCGTCCCCGCCACGGATCACCTGCAGCTCGTGCTCGACACCACGACTACCATCCGTT
>NZ_JBAUSA010001037.1:0-5695 GCF_049581465.1 Caballeronia sp.
ATGCAATAGCTCACGAAACTTATTGACTACCTGCTTGGGTCTTCCGCTGTTCGCGAGGCAGGCGCGGCGCGGTCCCTCCAAGGCCGTACGCAACGCATCACGATCAGCCGCCCGCCTTCTTATAAGCCACGCAATCCACCTCGACCTTGCAATCGATCACCATCGATGAAACCACGCAAGCGCGTGCCGGTGGATGCTCGCCGAAGTATTCCTTGAACACCTTGTTGAACGAAGCAAAGTCCCGCGGATCGTCGAGCCAGACGCCGCATCGCACGACATGCTCCGCGCCATATCCCGCCTCCTTCAAAATCGCGAAAACATTCTGAATCGCCTTATGCGACTGGGCAACAATCCCACCCCCGATCACTTCGCCATTTTCCATCGGCGTCTGGCCTGAAACAAAAAGCCAGCCATCCGCTTCCACAGCCCGCGAAAACGGCATCACCGCACCGCCTTGCCCCTTTCCACCTTCCACGCCATATCGCTTCATTTCAACACTCCAAAATAATCAAAAATGACCCTGCGCATCGAGCTTGGAACCCTCGCCACGCGCCACAAAATGTCCCGCCCTTAAGCCCGTTACCGCGCCGTCAAGATACGAAAGCACCCCATTCACCCAAACCGCATCGATGCCATCAGCCGCTTGGCGCGGCTCAGCAAACGTCGCGGTATCGCTGACCTTATCGGAGTCAAACAGCACCAGATCCGCGTGATATCCCACGCGCACTTCGCCGCGCTCTGCCAAGCCAAATCTTCGAGCCGTCATCCCCGTCATCTTCCGCACCGCTTCTTCCAACGGCATCAATGAAGTTTCGCGAACGTAATGCCCCAACACTCGCGGAAACGCGCCCCATAAACGTGGATGCGGCAGCGGATCATTCGGCAAGCCATCTGAACCGACCATCGTTGCCGGATGCGACAGGATTCGCCGCACATCGTCTTCCGACATGTTGTGATAAACCGCCCCCGCCGGCTGCAATCGCTTGCCCGCCTCCTGCTGCGTCACGCCCCACTCCGCCGCAATCGCGGAAATCAACTTCCCCGCCATCTCCGGATGCGGCTCGGACCAAGTCACCGTGATCTCGATATCGCCGGTCACCTGCTTCAAATCGAGCGTCGACGAACTCCGGTTATATGGATAACAATCGCATCCCACCGGCTGGCCGTCGCGCGTCTTCTCAAGCGACTTCAACACCTCGACGCTGCGCCCCCAGTTCGATGGCCCCGCGCACTTCAAATGCGAGATCACGACGGGAACACGCGCGTGCTTGCCGACCTGATACGCCTCGTCCATTGCGTCGAGAATCGCGTCGAATTCGGTGCGCATGTGCGTGGTGTACAGCGCGCCGGCGTGGGCCAAAGGTTCGGCCAGCGCCATCACTTCTTCCGGCGGTGCGCTGAATGCCGAACCGTAAGCGAGACCGCTGCTCAACCCAAGCGCACCATGCCCGAGCGCTTCTTCCAACTGCGCGCGCATGCCGTCGATTTCCTGCGCGGACGCACCGCGATCCAGCCGATCCATATGGTTATTGCGCAGCGCCGTGTGCCCGATCAACGCGCCCACATTCACGGCCGGCCGCGCCTGGTTGACCGCATCGATATAGGCGGCAAAGGTCGGATACTTAAAGTCATCGAACGCGCCGAGCAGGTTCATCGGATCGGGCGGTTCGCCCTTCAGCGTCACCGGCGAAGCACTGATGCCGCAATTACCGACAATCACCGTCGTTACGCCCTGCGATATCTTCGGCAGCATCTGCGGCGATCGAATGACATGGGTGTCGTCGTGCGTATGGACATCGATAAAACCCGGCGCCAGCACCCGCCCCTGCGCCTCCACGACGTTCTCCGCCGTCCATCCGCTTAGCTCGCCGATGGCGACAATTCGGCCATCCTTAACCCCCACATCGCGCTGAACCGCTGGCGTGCCCGTTCCATCGATCACCCGCGCACCTTTGATCAGCGTATCGACGTGCTTTCCATCCGATGTCATGCTTTATCCCCTGAAAATTCGCGCGTGTTGCCTGGACACTAGATCAATCGCCCAACGGCTGTCGCTCGTCCACACCGCCGCCGCGATAAGCATCCAGCGCGTGTTTCATGCGCCGCAAGAGCTCGCGGCTCGTCTCGCCCTGCTTCACAGCAAGCTCGGTCACAAGCAGGTCGAGCGCCATCAACATGGCGTAGCGGGACGTCGACGGCTTGTAAATAAAATCGGTTTCGTTCGCGATGATCGGAATCAGCCAGTCGGCCAGTTGCGCGAGCGGCGACGCGGGCGCAGTCAGCGCAATCACGCGCGCGCCATACTCCCGCGCGATCCTGCAGCTTTCGACCATCTCCGGCGTCTGCCCCGTTACCGATAACGCCACCACCACATGTTCGCGCGAGAGCGTCGCGGCGACCATCCGTTGCAGCAAACCGTCCTGATACGACGCCACCGGCCGACCGAGCCGCACGAGGCGAAAACGCATTTCATCGGCTAAAGCGGTCGATCCGCCGCCCATGCCGAACACGTAGATCATTTGCGCGTCGGCGAGCGCAGCGGCTGCGGCAGCAATCGGCGCCGCGCGCAATGCGCTGCGATTGTGGGCAAGCGTAATCTGGATATCGTCGAAAATGCGAGTGGCAAGGGAGTCGGGAAGATCGTCGGTTTCCGGTGCGTCGCCGCGCAGAAAACGCTGGCCGACGGCCGCCGCCTGCGCGAGCCGCAGCTTCAGTTCGCGCACATCGGCGCACCCAACCGCCTTCGCAAACCGCGTCACGGTCGCGATGCTGACTTCGGCTTTTTTCGCTAACTCGCCAATGCTAGAACGCGCCGCAGCGGTCAAATCGTCGAGAATGAGCGCAGCAACCTTCCGCTCAGCCGTTCGCAACTCCGGCGCGCGCTTGGCAATCCGCGCGACGATGTCAAAGGCGAGCGGTTCGGGCGACACATTCATGGCTTCCTTTCCGGCTAAGATGGTATTAAATAACATTTTCTCAGGCATCGTACTTTCGGTACGATTGTCGCGTCAACCTCGATGTACATTGAATATAGTCAGCTAGCCCCCTGGCTTGATGCAAACAAACGATGGAGTAGCATGACATGAAAGTTACAAACTATCAAAGCCCGACGATCGATCCTTTCGGCAAGGGTCTTGGCATGGTCCCGGGCGTCAGCATTCATCTGGCCGACGCCGCGCGGCTTGAATGGAGTTTGCTGGATGAGGACGTGAGCCTGCCGGCCGCTGTCCTGTACGCGGACCGAATCGAGCACAATCTGAAGTGGATGCAGGCTTTCGTGGAGCAATACCACGTGAAGCTGGCGCCGCATGGCAAGACGACGATGGCGCCGCAATTGTTCCGCCGCCAGCTCGATGCCGGCGCGTGGGGCATCACGCTCGCGACCGCGCATCAGGTGCGCGCGGCTTATCGTGGTGGCGTGCCGCGCGTGCTGCTGGCTAACCAGCTAGTCGGCAAGCGCAACATGGCCATGATCGCCGAATTGCTGACCGATCCGGGCTTCGAATTCCATTGCATTGTCGATTCGGCGGACAACGTCGATCAGCTAGGCGCATTTTTCAGCGATGTGAACAAGCAGGTGAACGTGTTGCTGGAACTGGGCGTGTTGGGTGGCCGAACGGGCATTCGCAACGACGCGCAGCATGAAGCCGTGCTAGCCGCCATCGCCCGCTGGCCGAACAACGTCCAGTTAACGGGCGTCGAAATCTACGAAGGTGTGTTGAAGGACGAAACCCAGGTGCGCGAGTTCTTGAAGCACGCACTGGAGGTAACGCAAGGCCTGGTCAAAGCCGGGAAAATCGCACGTCAGCCGGCCATTTTGTCGGGTGCCGGATCGGCATGGTATGACGTCGTCGCCGATGAATTCGCGAAGGCAAACGGCAGCGAAATTGAAGTCGTGCTGCGCCCGGGCTGTTACTTGACGCACGACGTAGGCGTCTACAAAAAGGCGCAGAACGAGATTTTCGCGCGCAATCCCATTGCAAAAAAAATGGGCGAAGGGCTTAAGCCGGCGCTGCAATTATGGGCCTACGTGCAGTCGATTCCGGAGCCTGACCGGGCGATCATCGGTTTTGGCAAGCGTGACGCGGCCTTCGACGCAGGCATGCCGGAGACGGCGCGCCATTTCCGGCCAGGGACGCAGTGGCCGCGCGATGTATCGGCGGACGAAGGCTGGGAGATTTTCGGCATGATGGACCAGCACGCGTATTTGCGGATCAAGCCGGGCGATGACATCAAGGTTGGCGATCTGCTCGCATTCGACATCTCGCATCCCTGCCTGACCTTCGACAAATGGAGGCAAATCCTCGTCGTCGATGCGAAATATCGCGTGAAAGAAGTGATCGAGACGTTTTTCTAAAACAGACTAGGCGTCGTCGACAGGCGCCTCCGCCGATACCTCTTGAATACGCTTCTCCAGCATGTGCAGTGCGCTGGAGAGCGCCACAATGGCGTCGTCAGGGAGCGCCGAAAGGGTGTCGTGCAAATAGGCGTTTCGACGCGGCATGCCTGCCTCCGCCACCGTACGACCCGCCTCGGTGAGAACGACGTTCGAGATCCGGTTATCGCGCTGGTCGACACTCCGTGCAATCCAGCCAAGCGCTTCGAGCGCTTTCAACTGCCGCGTGAGCGCGCCCGGGTCCATCCGCAGTCGCTCCACCAGCTTCTTCTGCGACAACTCCCCGGCATGTTCGTGCAACGCGACCAGGATGCGCCAGCGCGGCATCGGCTGGCCGACCTGCGATTCGAACGCCTGCATGAACGCGCGATACGTCCGCCCGAATTGATGAATCACCGCGATACGTTCCGTTTGGTCCATGCTGTGCGCTTCCGGATTTTCCTGAACGGCGATCATTCGGCCATCACCGCGGGCTCGACCTTCGCACCCTTTTTTAGATGCACCGGCGGCACGCGACGCGCTTGCCAGACCGACAACACCGCGATCACAGCGGCCATCGCCACGCCGATGTGGATCGCAGCCACCAGGGATTCACGCGCGGATTCGAGCAGCATCGCGCCGTTGTGGCCGGCCGTAGCCAGTTGCGACAGCAGCGTAGCCTGGCCCTCGCGGTTGATAAGGATTTGCGGATCGCTCAGGTCGGGGAGCCAGCGCGTGGCGCCTGCTTTATCGAGGGCGAGGTGCACGCCGCTTGCATACAGATGGCTAATTAGCGTTCCCGTCAGCGCGGTGCCGAGCATCCCGCCGATCATCCGCAGCGATTGCAGCAATGCGGTTGCAATCCCGAGGTGCGCGCGCCCCGCCGCCAATTGTGCAAACACGGTCAGGTTCGGCATCACGAAGCCGAGTCCCAGACCTCCCATCAGCATGAACGTCATGAGGATCGCGCGCGGCATGGTGTGTGTCGAGATAACCACGCCGACACACGCCACTGCGAGCAACGTGAAACCCACGGAAAGCATCGCGTTCGGATTTTTCACTCGCGTCACAATCCGCCCATTCACGATACTGCCGATCGTAATGAACACGACCAGCGGCGTGATGACGAGCCCCGCTTCTTTCGGCGACATCCCGAAGCCGCCCTGGAACAACAGCGGCGCGTAGAACAGCAGCGAGAACATCGTGAAGCCGCCCAGCACGGCGAGCGTGAAGAGCGCGGCCAGACTGCGGTTGCGGAACATGTCGACCGGCAGGATCGCCGTCGGGCAGCGCTTTTCCCATTGCCACAGCGCGTAAGCC
>NZ_JBAUSA010001038.1:0-8310 GCF_049581465.1 Caballeronia sp.
GGGTAAGCCTGCTCGAAGGCAGCGATGCCTGCTTCGCGCCGGTACTAACACCGGCGGAAGCGATGACGCATCCGCATATGGCCGCGCGCGGCATTTATACCGAGCGCGACGGCGTGTTGCAGGCAGCGCCGGCCCCACGCTTCTCAGCGACACCGTCAGGTCTCACCGGTCCCGTGCCGGCGCGTGGCGAGCATAGCGCGGTGATTCTTCGTGATGTGGGGTTAAGTGAAAGTGAGATTGAACGATTGCTCCCCGGCCACTAAAGAGCCTCACTGACGTACATATCGGCCGGACCGGCGCCTTCACTGCAATGACCTGTTGCGCACGACAGTCTCCCCTACGATAAGGGTACTCGCTAACACCCTGAGCTAAGAGAAGTTTCACGGGTGTACTGATCAATATGAATTCGCGGAGATGCTCGTGAACGAAGAGATTTTGCTGTACGAGGTCACCGATTCTGTAGCGCGCCTGACGCTCAATCGCCCGAACGCGATGAACTCGATAAACCTCGTCATTCTCGCGGAGCTGGATCGCCGTCTGACTGACATCGCAGTCGACCCCGAAGTACGGGTGCTGGTGCTCACGGGCGCCGGTGCCGCTTTCTGTGCGGGTGCTGACTTGAAGGAGGTATTGGCGGGGCAAACGGCAGGCCCCGGCGAAGCCGACTTTCTCGACAGGGCCAACCGCGTGTTTGGCCGGTTGCGTAACTTTCCAAAGCCTGTCATCGCGGCGTTGAACGGCGTCACCATGGCCGGTGGCCTGGAATTGGCTATGTGCGCCGACCTGGTCGTAGCCGCTGAGAGTGCCACGATCGCCGACGCCCATGCGAACTTTGGCGTCTTTCCCGGTGCAGGCGGAGCGGCCATCCTACCGCGCCTTATTCCGCTAAACATGGCCCTGTATTTACTGCTGACAGGCAAGTCGCTGTCGTCGACCCAGATGCAGGCATGTGGCTTTGTATGCGAGGTTCATCCCGATGACGGCTTCGCCGATTCGGTGCAGCAGTTGGCCAAGCATATCGCCAGGAAGAGTCCGATCGCGTTGCGCCGCATGAAGGAAGTGGCCCGGGCATCGGCCGACAAAACGCGTGACGACGCCTTGTTGCACGAGCAAGTCATGCTGCGCCAGCACATGCGGACCTTCGACTTCCGGGAAGGCTTGCAGGCCTTTGCCGAAAAGCGCGCACCCCAGTTTCAGGATCGCTGAATTTACATCGTCAAGAGAAAATAATCGAATGAGTGATATCTATGTGGTGGGCGTCGGCATGACTGCCTTCGGACGCCTAATTGAAAAGTCGGTGTATGACATGGTTGGGGAAGCCGTGGGGTTGGCGTTGAAAGACGCTGGCTGCGGCGTGACTGAGATTGGCGGCGCCTTTTACGGAACCATGACCAATGGCCTGTTCCAGGGCCAGACCGCAATCCCCGGGCCCATTGCAATGCGCCGCCTGGGCATTGAGGGGGTTCCGGTCTTTACTGTAGAAAACGCTTGCGCCACGGGCTCGTCCGCCTTCAATTTGGCGACGCTGGCACTGCGCGCGGGTAGCTGCGACATCGCGTTGGCTGTGGGTGCGGAAAAGATGAATATCCCCGACAAGGCCAAGATGTTCAGCGCCTTCGACGCAGGCTGGGACGTCTCCACTGTGGAAGAAAACAAAGCCGCGCTGCTCGCTATGGGTCGGGACATGGTGCCGCCACCGGGCACGATGTCCGAGCGTCCGTATAGCGTTTTCATGGATGTCTACGCCGCCATCTGCCGCAATCACATGCTGCGTTATGGCACGACCCAGCGGCAGATTGCCGCCATCGCAGCCAAAAATCACCAGCACTCGGTGCATAACCCGCTGGCTCAGTTTCAACAAGCGTTCAGCGTCGAGGAGGTGTTGGCGTCGCCGCCCATCGCCTATCCGTTGACGACGTTGATGTGCTCTCCCATTAGCGATGGTGCCGCGGCTGTAGTGCTTTGCAATGCGGCGGGACTCAGGCGGCTGAATGGCCCCGCGCGTCGTGCCGTGCGTGTGCTGGCTAGCGTCGTTCAAACCGGGAGCACCCGCGGCCTTGACGAGCCGGAGAAAATTGTCGCTCATCTTGCTGCCAAAAAAGCCTATGAACAGGCCGGCGTGACGCCTGGTGACGTCAACGTGGCGGAAGTTCATGATGCTTCGGCGATAGGCGAAATTCTTAACGCCGAGTCCCTGATGCTAGTGCCTTTTGGCGAAGGCGGTCCTGCAGCCGAGCGAGGCGATTTTACGGTTGGCGGGCGCATTCCAATCAACCCCTCCGGCGGCCTGGAATCCAAGGGACATCCTATTGGCGCAACGGGTCTTGGCCAGATCCACGAATTGGTTACGCAGTTGCGCGGTGAGGCCGGCCAGCGCCAGGTAAGCAATGCGCGTGTTGCGATCCAGGAAAACGGCGGCGGCCTCTACGGCATTGAAGAAGCCGTGGTGGCCATCACGATTCTGGCCAAGAACTAAATAATATAAGGATGCCGAAATGGGATACGTATTCAGAACTGAAGAACAGCGCGGCGCGGTAGATGGATTGCGGCGCTATCTGGCAGACAAGGCAGACCCGTTTTTCAACAAGGAGTTTCGCGACAAATTCGTGCCCAGGGAAAAAATGGGAGAAGTCGTTCGTGAACTTACTCAGTTTGGCTTGATCTCGGGCGTTGTCAGCGAGGAACAGGGCGGCTTGGGTCTGGATTGGCTGACCATGCTCATGCTCTTCGAGGAAGTAGCGGCCACTTCGATCGACCTGTCCGTACCGGTGCTGATCAATAGCTTCTGCGCCCAGATGATCGCAAAGCTGGCGCCTGCACATTTGCGCGAGCGCTATCTTCCAGGACTGCTCACGGGTGAGTTGTTTTGCAGTGCGGGCATATCGGAGCCTGATGTCGGCTCCAATGTCCTGGAGATCAAGACTCGCGCCCGAAGGGATGGAGATCACTTCATCATCAACGGAGAGAAGACCTGGATCAGCAACGGTGCCTATTCCGATATTCTCATTTGTACCTGCCGAACCGGCGATGATCCGCGCCGCGGCCTGACGCACTTCCTGCTTGATCGTAAAGAGCACCCTTACGAGGTGCGGGATATTCACAAGATTGCCTGGAACAGTCAATCGACCGCGCAGATCTTCCTCACGGACGTACGCGTGCCCGCTAGCAATATGCTTGGCAATGAAGGCGAAGCGCTAAAGAACACGCTGTCCATGTTCGAGCGCTCGCGGGTCTTTGTCGCCGCACAAGGGCTCGGCATTGCACGCCGGGCGCTGGAAGAGGCGGTGCGCTATGCCACGGAACGCAAACAGCATGGCAAGGTCATCGCGGGGCATCAACTGATCTCGGCCATGCTGGCCGAAATGGCAACCCATGTTGACGCAGCCCGCCTACTGACGCAACGCGCCGCGTCGATGATCGAAGCCGGTGTGCCTGCCGAGATGGAAGCCGCGATGGCCAAGTATTTCGCCTGCGAAGCCGCGGTGAAAATTGCCCGTCAAGCTGTTCAGATTCACGGTGGCAACGGGGTAACGAAAGAGTTTTTGGTGGAGAAGCTGGCTCGCGAAGCGATCGTCGTGCCGATTCCCGAGGGCACGACACAGATTCAACAACTCATCATTGGTCGGGCGTTGACGGGCGTCAACGCGTTCTGATCGGGATCGGCAACGGCAAAGGCAGCGAAGCCTCAGAACTCGATTCAAATTCCCCTACTATCTTTTCGGATTTCCAATGCGTATTGAAGACAAAGTCATCGTTATCACTGGCGGTGCCTCAGGACTTGGCCTGGCCACTGCCCTCTATTTGGTGCAGGAGAAAGGCGCCTGCGTCGCCATTTTCGATTTGAATGTCGACGCGGGCGAAAAGGCCGTGGCTGATATCGGAGCCGAGCGCGCGATGTTCGTGAAAACCGACGTCAGTAGCGAAGAGTCCGTGCAGATGGCCGTCGCAGCAGTGATGGCCCGTTTCGGGGCAATCCATGTCTGTATTAACGGAGCCGCGGTTGCCACGGCGTTCAAGGTGCTTGGCAAGGAAGGCAAGGCCGCTCCGCTGGCCCGATTTGCCCAGACCACGGCCATCAATCTCAATGGCGTATTCAACGTCATGTCCAAGTGCGCCGAGCAGATGGCCAAGAATGAGCTTGAAGCTGGCGAAGAGCGAGGCGTGGTGATCAACGTGTCGTCCGGTGCTGCATACGAAGGCCAGATCGGGCAGAGCGCCTACGCTGCTACCAAGGCGGGAATTATCGGTATGAACATGCCCGCCGCGCGCGAACTCGGTTCCGTTGGTGTTCGCGTCAATGCCATCGCCCCGGGTCTGTTCTTGACCCCCATGGTCGCAAGTCTCGACGAGAAGGTTTTAAACATGCTGAAAGAGCAGATGGAATCGCCCAGGCGCCTAGGCGACATGCGCGAGTTCGCTCACTGCTGCGCTTTCATTATCGAAAATGCTTATGTCAACGGTGAAACCGTGCGCCTCGACGCCGCGTCCCGCATGCGAGCGAAGTAGGGGCAAGCGATTAGTTGCGTGTTTCATGTTGGTACCGGAGGAGATAAAAAATGAGATTAGCTGACTATTTCGACGCCGTCGCGGCGCTGCGTCCAGGCAGCCTGGCCTTTGTCGATGGTGCGACCCGCATCACCTATGGCGAGGCCCAGAAGTATGTTCATGCTATGGCGAATGGATTGGACCGTACGCGGCAAGCCGGCGCCGGCACGCATGTAGCAATCTACGCACCCAATGACTATAGGGTGAGCCTGCTACATCTAGGTATCAACCTGGCTGACTTTGCGTGGTTGTCGGTTCACATTCGCAATTCGATTGAGACCAATGCCGAGGTGCTGGAATACTTCGATACCGATATCGTCTTCTTCCATAGCTATTTCGAAAGCATTGTGCCGGCACTCAAAGCCAAGCTGTCGAAGGCAAAGCTGTACATCTGCATCGACCGCGCATCTGAACATGGGCAGTCCATGGACGAATGGTTGAAGGATTGCTGGGTTCCTTTTCGTAACGGTCCGGAAGATCCCAATACACGTGCGTTCCTGCAACCTACCGGGGGTACCACCGGTCCCTCCAAGGGCGCGGTACACACGCATAGAACCCTCGAATTCATGGGTTTCGGACTGACCGCCGGCTTTAACGTCAGCGCTGAGTCTCGTCACCTGTGTGTCGCTCCCTTGACGCATGCCGCAGGCCTTCTCGCGCTTGGGTTCACGATCAAGGGCGGTGCCAACATCATCATGCAGGGTTTTGATCCAGATGCCTTGCTGGCCGTGATCGAAGCAGAAAGGATTACACATCTCTACTTGCCGCCAACAGCCGTATACGGCTTGTTGGCGCACCCCAAGACGAGGCAAACCGACTTTTCGTCGCTGCAGGCATTCATCGTTGGCGCGGCGCCGATCGCACCAGAGAAATTCAAGGAAGCCGTGCGCGTGTTCGGCCCGATCATGTATGAGGGCTTCGGGCAGACAGAGACGTTGATTCCGATCCTGGTGAAGAGCCCTTCCGACTATCTCAGGAGCGACGGCAGCTTTGATGACGAGGTGGTGAGAACTGCAGGCAAGGCGGTGGATGTCGCGCGCCTTGCCATTATGGATCCCGAAGGAAACTTGTTGCCGCCGGGCGAGCGTGGCGAGATTGTCGTTCGTTCGTCGATGGTAATGAAGGAATACTACAAAAGGCCTGAAGACACGGCGGCAGTTTCAACCTTTGGCTGGCACCACACGACCGACGTCGGGATACAGGATGCACGCGGATACGTCACCATCGTGGATCGCATCAAGGACATGATCGTGACCGGCGGGTTTAATGTTTTCCCGGTTGAGATCGAAAAGGTCATCCAGGGCCATCCTGGAGTCCTTGACTGCATTGTGGTGGGGGTGCCTGATGGGAAATGGGGTGAAGCGGTGAAGGCGGTTGTGCAGCTTAAGCCAAACCAGACGGTCAATGAAGAAGACATCATGGCCCTGTGCAAGGAACATCTGGGTAGCACCAAGACGCCCAAGAGCGTTGAATTCTGGACGGAACTGCCGCGCAGCGCAGTGGGCAAGCTGCTCAAGAAAGACGTCCGTGCAAAGTATTGGACCGATCAGTGGCGCTCGGTCTAAGCAGCATTGAGTTCGATATATTTGGCTAACCCCACTGGCTGAACCCGAAAGCGCGTCGAGATCGCCGTTTCAACCGACACCTTGACAAGCCGAATAGCGACAGGAATCCGGAATTGAAAGACACCATCGAGAATCTGAATGCCGTATTCACGCGGCAACGCAAGGCATGCTTAGTCGAGCCCTATCCTGAACTGGCGCAACGAAAACGCGAATTACAAGCGGTGCGCGTTGCCTTGCAGCGATACCAGGATCGGCTCTCGGAGGCAATGAGCGAGGATTTTGGGCGCCGCTCTGAATTCGAGTGCAAGATGCTCGACGTCATGTTTCCTGCGCTACAGGTTGACCACGCGCTCTCCAATCTCAAGTCCTGGATGAAGCCGCAAGGCCGCCTCACTGACTGGATGTTCATCACAAACAGAGCCAAGGTCGTCTACCAGCCCAAGGGCGTGGTGGGCGTGATCGCCGCCTGGAATTTTCCGATCGTCGAGGCTGTGGGGCCCATGATCATGGCATTGGCGGCCGGCAATAGAGTGATGATCAAGATGTCGGAATATTCGCCCCGAAGCACGGTTGTCCTGCGTGAGATGCTGGCTGAGATTTTTCAGGAAGACCTGGTAGCGGTTTTTGGGGGAGGGGTTGATCTCGCCCAGGCGTTCGCCAGCCTGCCGCTGGACCACATTGTCTTTACCGGGTCGCCCACGGTAGGCAAGGAGATCATGCGTGCTGCGGCGGCCAATCTGACGCCGGTCACGCTGGAGCTTGGGGGGAAGTCACCCGCGATCGTGGCTCGTTCAGCTTCAATACAAGCAGCGGCCCGATCGATCGCGCACGGCAAGGCGTTCAACGCGGGTCAGGCCTGTGTGGCGCCGGACTATGCTCTCGTACCCAGCGTGCTCATGAACGAATTTGTCGCGGCCACCGTGAGCGCATTCCAGCGCATGTACCCCGACCCGGTCAATGACGCGAATTACACCAGCATTGCATCTGATCGCCATGCGGACCGGGCCCGCGAATTATTGGCCGACGCGGTAGCCAAGGGCGCAAAGGTAACGTCCTGCGGTCCGGGCGACGGCAAGCGAATCATTACCATGCAAGTGGTGACCGGCGTGACGTCGGACATGCGCATCATGCAGGAAGAACTATTCAACCCAATATTGCCCGTTGTAGCGTGCGACTCGCTGGACGAAGGCATTGGATACATCACTGCCCGGCCTCGTCCGCTTGCCCTCTATTACTTTGGCAAGGATGCCGATGAAATACAACGTCTGACGCGCGACGTCCACTCCGGCGGCATGACGATCAACGATTGGGCATGGCATGTGTTCCAGGGTGACCTTCCATTCGGAGGAAGCGGCAATTCGGGCATCGGAAGTTGGCGAGGACCGGAGGGATTCCGGGAGTTGTCGCACAGTAAGTCGGTGTTGACCATGAACCGCTGGTTTCCAGTTCATCTCTTTCGCCCGCCATACGGCACACGCATCCAGCGGCTGGTATCTAAAGTATTTCTTGGGAACGCAGACCCCGCATTATCAATCGCCGAATGCACCACGGCGACCGACGCGGTCTAACTGCACCAGGAGAAGGGGACATTGACATGAAAGCCGCTGGCGTACTTTTACCGGGCACCGTGAGCGGTGCAGGAGCTTATCAAGGGTCGAAAGCCTATGCGTGGACCGTGTTTGCATTGACGTTTGGGTTGATCTTGTCCGACTACCTGTCTCGCCAGGCCATGGGAGCGGTGTTTCCACTCCTGAAGCAGGCATGGGGTGTATCGGACTCACAACTGGGTGCGCTTGTCAGTATCGTGTCCCTGGTCGTTGGCGTGATGACCATTCCGTTGTCGCTGGTTGCCGATCGATGGGGACGCGTGAAAAGTATTACGCTCATGGCCTTTGTCTGGTGTTTTGCCACGATCGGCTGTGGATTGGCAAGCAATTACACGCAAATGCTGGCAGCGCGTGCGATGGTTGGGTGTGGTGAGGCCGCCTATGCAGCCGCGGGTGCAGCTCTGTTGGCTCATACTTTTCCGTTTGGAAAACGCTCTGCAGTCCTGGGCGCTTTTCAGTCAGGCGGAATTTTTGGATCGGTCCTGGGCGTCGTCATTGGCGGAGCCGTCGCATCCCAGTTCGGATGGCGCTATGCTTTTTTCGCTGTAGGTGCACCGGGCTTATTGATTGCCGCGCTTTATCCGTTTTTTGTA